>LNGC01000001.1 GCA_001587715.1 Candidatus Methanofastidiosum methylothiophilum
CATTAGCCAATACGTAGGCTAGTTTTGCTTCTACTTCTTTTTGTTGTCTTATTATTTCTTCCATTTTAAAAACACCTCTTTTCTCATCCTTAAGTGGGGGATGATAGTAATATCCTTTGCTTGACATCCGATAAATCACTGAATTTTTAGAACGCCCTAATATTTCTCCTATTTCGGTTCCGTTCAGTCCTTTTTCATGGTATAACTCATAAAGCTTTAAATCTTCTTTGTATGTCCAATCAACAGCCATAAATATCCACTTACTACTTTTTATTCATTCAAATATACACATAATTTCCAGACAGGATTACCAGCGTACTTTTTTAACTGTTTTGCGGTTTCTCGTGGAGTTTCTAGTTTTTGGTAGTGGTGCATGGATAATTTTCCGTTTTCGAGTTCTGTTTTTGGTATTTTAAGCTCTCTTAAACTCTCAATTAATACAAATAGTTCTTTAATTGTTTCTAGTTCTATGAAGTAAGTGTCATAGTCTAAACAGCAACAGATAAGACTGTTTTTATCATAGTTCACTCTGTTTACCATTTTTAACCAACCTATCTGTTGCCAGGTGTTGGTTAGGTATAAGTAGAATGGTTTGTCTGGTAAATTGAGTATAACTTCTTTTGCTTCTTGTTTTTTAAATTTATGAAACTCTGATTCTGTTATTAGCCACATGCTGCGTCTTAGTTCATTTGATAGTTTGATTAGTGGTTGGCAGTGTGGGCATATTACTGTTCCTTGGCTGATTTCGACTGCTTTGGTCATGTTTGCTCCGAATTTCTTTTTATATCCTTTTGTGGTTGTTTTTCCACATAAACAGCATACACCTTTTAGTTCCCCGTTTTGGGGCGTGATTTGTTTGTGTTTGCATATTAATTCGCTTAATGTTTCCATATTTTTTTCACCTCATTTTTTTGTCACATAATACATTATTTATAGGTGTGATTCCAAAGTAACCTATCACTTAGAAATTAGGGTCTTAAATTTTGCTATAAAAAAATATTCCTAGACCAAATCCACCTATAAATCCAAATATTAACCCATAATAAGCTGCTGAATATATATCCATATCATTTTACCTCTTCTTTTTTTGCTGTTAATCTCATACAATCACTGCATAGGTAATAAGTTGCACTTGGAAATTCAGTGTATATTATTTCTGTGTTTTTGCTCTGGGAGTGCTTACACCTCATTCATTCCAGCCTCATTTGCTTTTGTTACGGCTTTTAATGGGTTCATGGGTGGTCCATAATATGATTGGTGGCAGATGGGGCATCGGTAAAGTGTTGCACCAGTTACTACTCTGCTATGGGTTATTATAACCTCGCTGGGCGTGTTGTGGCAGATATTACTATTTTCCATAGTTTATCATTCCTCTAATAATTTAATTGATGCAGTCCATTTTTTATATTTCTTTCCGTGCATTATTCCCGCACAAAAGAACATAACAACAACCCCTATCATTGCAATTCCATTATTATGTGTAAATAGTCCTGTAATGCTGGTGATTAGGCTTATAATCCATATTATATCTGCTATTGACATATTTCAATCCTCCTTTATGTATTCTATCAACATATAATCCCCACTATACCTTAATTCACCACAGCTATTTTCTATTGCCAACATACCTGTGTCATCGAAGAGTATATGACAATTATAAGAGGGGTGGAATCCTACTTCTTTTTGTATTTCTGTTATTTTTTTGTAATGGTCTGAGTAGAATATTTCGAGCTTTTTTTTATCTAAAATCATGAACATAGCTTATCATCTCCCTTTTAATTACCTGTTTTATCTTCGTTTATCACTCTTTTAAACTCCCATTTCCCAGATTCCCCACTAAATTCAACCTCCACATCCTTAACCTCCACAGTATTCAAGTTTTCGTTGAATGAAAATATGGAGGGTAATTGTTCTGGAGGGATTATTATTCTATACCATCCGCCACTTGGGAAATCGGCTTCAACATAAGCTATGCTTAAAAAGGTATCATTCATGAGGTTCCTTTCATATTTTAATTCAACGATTTTAACAATCCGTGTAAAACTCATTTTTCATCCTATCCTCACCAATCCTAAATTCCACCTTATTAATTCTATAAAAACAGCCAACCAGATAATTAAAGCAATTTTATACAATAGAGGGGCTTTAATCAATGCTTTTTTTAAATTGTAGATTGCTTGATTCATTTCTTCCAATGCTTCCTTTGCAGATTTACTTCTTTTCATCTATATCATCTCCCATTTCTCCTTGTTAGTATCCCATTTTTTATTGTAGCATGTTTCCATGACAAACAAGATCATCATAGTGTTTAAATCAAGATGATAACGTTGTGGATTGTCAGCCCAATTCACCAATTGAGCAAGTAACGGTACAACATAGTGGCTTTTAACATGTTTAAGATACATTTCGATTAAATCTTCAATCCGAGGACACCATGTTAAATTATCTTTAAGTCCTTCTAAATTTAAAACAGTCACAGCTCCCACCTTTGTTAAACCTATTACTCTTTCTTCATCCCCATATACATGTAAATCCCCTTCTTTAGGTTTCCACATGTCTTGTATTTCCGTTGCAGCACACACCATTTTTATAAACATTTCATCAATCATACTCTTTCACCCTCTTTTTTACTTCCGTAAACCTAAGTTTAACGAAGTTAAATGCCTTAACCCCACCCAATTCTTTTCACCGTTATAAATTTCCAGTTCTATTTCCTCTGATTTAACTTTCTGTTTATATGAATCATTTACAATCCATTGGGTGTGATATTTCATGAAATTTTTATATTGTTTATCAGAATATTTATCCCCCCACCAATGGTTTTCAAAATAATAATTAAGAACATCTTTTTGTTTTTGTGTTAATTCATACATTTTTTACACCTCCTTTAAAAATTACTATTGCACTAGCAAATGGTGCTGAATTATTTGTATAACTATTTTCAAATTTTAATCTCCCCCGAATAAATCTTATTTCTCCTTTCATACAATAATCATGCCAATAACTAACATCAGTACGAACAGGTAATAGTAATACGCTAGTTACTCCCTTCTTCGATTCATTATATGCCTTTTTAACCCATGCTTCAATTGTTCCCCTTCCACCATAAGGAGGATTACACCAAACAGTTTCATTACTCCAATCCTGTTTAAGACCATCTTCTTCTTTGGTGAAATATCGTTCACATTTATTATTAGTTGAAGTTGCTGCTACATCTAAAGTAAAATGAAATTCACCATTCAATTTATCAAAGAATTTCTGGGGTGTTATCCACTCATCGGTTTTATAATTAAACCTTTTCTTATTCATTGTGACTAAACGACTCATTCTTTCACCTTTTATTTCGTTATATGTGACTATAACGAACTAAATCTTTTCACGCCTTGCCAAATTTGGATCTTCTATTGTTCCAGCATTGCAGGGATAATCACAACTGTTTAATCCATTATGCCAGTATGGACTATGTGGAACACCATGTTTGCATAATTCTTCATTCCCAAAATAAGGGCATGATTCCATATTGCATATTAACATCTTTTTTCACATCCCTTTTTTTTGTAATCTAAACCCTACTGTACCTTCAACATGTAATTCATCACACCCCTTAACCGTACACACAATATAACCAAGACTGATGCGTCCGTATCTCCGCATAGTAAGTCCATGTCCATAGGGGCATAGGTATTGTGTTTCCCTGTCTTCCTCAGTCGATGCCATACTATTTTCACCATCCTTTTTGATGAAACTTTAAGAAAGTTTCTTCACCTCGTTTTTTATACATCACAGCCCCTTTTAAAATGGTTATTTCTCCATTCACTTAATATTTTTTGGCAATTTATATGATATTTAGCTATTGCAATCCTAGAATTAGCATAAGACAACGGAGAAGTATCTCCACTAAATAAAACCACTTCTAATTTTTTCCTTTCTTTTTCAAGTAAATCAGTTACTTTATCATCATCTGTCATCTCTTCTTCACCTCTTAGTTTTTGATGAACCTTTTTCCTAAAAAGGTTCGCCCCTATGATTTCAGTGGGACTTATGAAACTACACATCCTTTTACACCTCTAATTTAGACTGTTCAACATATTTCCGAAGTCTATTATCAATAATATCACAATACTTAGGCTCCTTTTCTATGAGGACACCTTCACGATTATATTTTTCACATACAACCCCCACAGTACCAGATCCAGCAAAAGGATCAAGAACCATATCTTTCTCATTAGATAAACTTAAAACCAACCTCTCAATTAATGCCTCTGGGAATTGACAGGGATGTTCTGTCTTTTCAGGGTGATTATGAACCACATTCGGAATATACCACACATCACCCGGATTTTTCCCTAAAGGATTGCAGCTGTATTTTCCCTTCTTATCCCCTTTAAAATGTTTCTTTCGAGGATATTTTTGGGGAATCCTAACCAGGTCTAAATTAAAAATATAATCATCTGTTTTAGTAAACCACAAAACAGTTTCATAGCGCCCGCTAAATCTGTTATTTGAGTGTAATCCATAGTCAAAGGTCCAGATGATACGGTTCTGGAATTTCAACCCCAAATCAGTAAAAATGTTAAAAAGATAAATATCAAGCGGTATTCTCTTCTTACCCTTAACATAAGTCCCAACCTGCCAACAGATGGAACCTGTATCTTTTAAGGTTCGTACACATTCTTTTATGATTTTGGCTTGTTGTTCTTTGTATTCTTCGAGATCTAAGTTATCATCATATTCTTTCCCAATGTTATAGGGGGGACTGGTGATGATTAATTGGATTTTTTTGTCTTGTATTAAGGGTAAGAAATTTTTACAGTCTTCATTAAAAACCATCTTTTTTCACATCCCTTTTTTTTGTATCATGTTCTATAAACCACCAATGCACCACCCGGTTCATCTCGTCTATAACATCCTTTAGTTCCTCACTCATCAATAAACAGCCCCAATTCATTAAACCGAGTAATTATATTACCGTTCAACTCAATTATACGAGAATAAAGCTTATCTTCCACTTCTAACACCTTAAAAACATCCTTAATCCCTAACCTCTGCACCCATTTATAATCATCAAATAGAGCATTAGTCCTAAACATCAAAATGTCGGCAGAGTCATGGTAAAACCAGTATTCAATAACAAAAGCTGATTTGGGGGTATCAACCCTTATTTTTATTAAATCCCCTATTTTGGTGTTTTTTAGGACTTTTTTCTCGATTAATTTTATTTTTTCTTTTGCCTTTTTCTCGATAGTTCTTCTCTCTTTAATCAGTTCTTCAAAATCAGCCATTCTCAGCCACCTCTAGTACTCTATTATCTTCTATAGTTACCTCTTTAAGCCCTAATAATTCTATTACCTCCTCTGGCATCTCATCCCCTGGAGGTTTTATAGCAAACATCCCATTACAGAATCTGTTATTTACTGATGATTTACTCCTACCAATCAGCTCCCCTATTTCTTTATTATTCAGGAGAGTATGATTCTTATAGTACCAAACTATCCAATCCTCTTTAGGAGTCCATAAATTCCAAATACCCTTGTGTTCCATCCTATACCCATATTTCTCCACTAACCTTAATTCTGCTATTTTAGCATCTACAGCATCCCTACTCCTGCCTAACTTCTTACCTATTTCTCTGCTTGTTTTTTTCTCTTTAAACATTTTATCTAATTCTTTTTTATCGTTTTTAGTCCATTTTTTCATTATAGCCACCTCTTTTTATTTACTGTTCACCTCTATGAGGAGGTTATTCTCCTTTAATTTCTGTATAACCTTTTTACCTGCTGCTATACTTCTCTTAGCATCATCTTTAGTAACATAACTCCCCAGGTAAAAATCTAGTTTATTCCATCTAAATCTAGCCTGGAACTTACCAGAGGGAGCTTTACTAACCCCCCTATATTCCTTAGGATTTTTTCTATATTTTTTCCTGATCTCCAGGATCTCCTGTTTACTACTTACTGGATCTAGTAACTCAGGCTCATCTAACTCAGGTACTAACTCAGATTCTACTATTTTAGGTACTCCATTCTCCATAACTAAAACTTTACTCATCTTATAGCCACCTCTTTTTTTTCTTTAACATTAATCCCTAAACCTTCTAAAAATTGTAAAAAACTATATCCAGGATTCCCTATGTTCTTACCCTGCTGCTGAATATACTGAGCAAATTCTTTATAAACTGGAGGATCCAAACAAACAATTAAAAAAAACTCATTCTTACTATTCAATCTATGCCTAAGCTCTCCCCTATCAATTATATTAACCCTATCCATACAGCCACCTCTTATTTTTTGTATTCCCTACATATCATATCATAAATATCTAGAAAATCACTAGGGTGTAAATCCCCTAAAAACAGAATTTCTCTACTAAACTTTATATTAATCCCTTTAAACAGACTTATATCCATTAGTTTACCTATAAAGTTTAAAATCTGCTCTTTATCCTTAAATTCACAGCAAATACATTTATCTTTTTGATCAGTCCAAACCTTAATCTCCTTATTAAAAATATTAGAAGTTTCCATTCTATAGCCACCTCTTATTTTTTAGGTATTTATATCTATATTCCTTATCCCTTATATATGATTCTACTCAGTAGAATCTATCTCCTCTTTTAATGACCCTATAAACTGTTTAATCAAATCTACTTTCATTTGATCATGTTTCCTATTTAATCTAAAAGCCTCCTTTTTTGCAGTGCTTTTATCAATAAAAGATTTATCTAATGGTTTTTTCTTTAAAGTATCATAAACTCTCCATTCTGGATAAAGCTGATTAACATGATACCGATCTGTTATTTGGGGAGAAAAAAACTGGAATAACCCTAATAAATTCTCTTCTGTTTTAGTTAATTCCATATCCTTAAATCTTTCATTATCCATCCAAATTACCTCCATAACTTTCTATTTTAATCTTTCAAATACCAGCTCCCTCTTAGGCAGCCAGGTATCTCCTACTAACAAAGCCTTAGGAGATTCTCTGGAAACCTCCAGAACATCCCCTATAAATACTCCTGTCTTCTTAGATAACCAGCCTGGAATCTCCAGGATCTCAATCCTAAACATTTAATCCAGCCTCCTATCCTCTGCCAGTATATCCTCCCTTTCATCCTGCTCCCTTAATATCTCCTTAACTATAATACAATCCCTCTCAAAATAATCCATTTTATCCTCCTCTTTTTTTCATGTTAGCCTCTAAATCCTTACCTAAACCTTTCTCCAGATAATTATCTAAGGTTTTAAAAATCAGATCGCTTAAACATTTTATTTTATCAGAGTCATCAGGTCCTATAATCTCATCAGAAATAATAACATCTACCTCCAAATCAAAAGGCAGATAAATCTTTATAGTTCCAGAATCCTCCTCACTCCCAATACCAACATCTACATATTTACCCTCTAAACTTACATCTAACCTCATAACAGCCACCTCTAACAATTTTTTTTAATTAAAAAAAAAATAAAAAATTAATTTTTTATGAACTTCCTAACATTCATTTATCATATCCATAGTATCAAGGATCTCACTATCATGAGGGATCAGATCATACTCCATATCCAGCAGCTCCCTCTCCAGATCCTGATCATAATCAAAAAAACCAGCCTCCTCTAAGCAGTACTTACACTCATCCATATCTTTATATCGTATATCTCCACATTCTGGAAAGTGAATACATATCATTGATAATTTTTTACTAACTTTAACCATTTTTTAAGCCTCCAATATTTTTAAAGCTACCTCTAATCCACTATATTCCCCATTCAAATAATAATACTTAGATACCTCTTTAGCATCCAAATCAATAAACTGAGCAGAGATCCTACTCATTTTATTTTTAATCTCTGCTATTGAACTTTCTCTATCCATTTTTTAAGCCTCCATACAAATTTTAGGGAGGTATGTTAAACATCTCCAAAAATTAGAAAACCAGCCTGGATTTTCATAAAAAATATGGTGATTTACTGAGAGTATTTTGGTTACTTTAAATCCAAATTCCCTAAATATTATTAAATCTTTACCCTCTCTAAATAAAAATTCCACATCTATCTTATCTCTCTGCATTGAAACCCTTTTAATCATAGCCTCATCATTATCTATTATTTCAGTTCTCATATACAGCCACCTCTCTAGTTTAATACCTGGTACTCCCAGGCTATTTCTCCATCAATTTCTAAAAAAATCTTATCCTGGCTTTTCAGCTCCATATCCTCAGGTAAAGGTATAAACTCAGCCCTGGTAAACTCTAAATTTCTAAGCTCAAAATCAGATAACTCATGACCTCTAAGTTTAAGCCTTTTACCAGGTAAGATCTGCCTCTGGATCTGGTTTAGGTCCTCTGTTTTAAAAAAAGTAGGGGAATACATTTTTATAACTCCCCCATGTATAAGGGAAAGTTATTAATTCCCTCTTCATTGCAGATTGTTTTTATTTCTAAGTTATTCTGAGGAGTAGTACTAATTTTCCTAAACATATAACAGGAAAACTCATTAGGTAATATCCTATTCTCATCTAAAGTTTTCCATATAGGACGGTATCCATCTAAAGCTTTTTTATTCAATTCTCTTAAAAAATCTGTTCTACTACCCTCAACCTCTAAAAAATAGTATTCATCTACCATTGCCATTTTTAGCCACCTCCAAAAAAAAGGTTTTATTCTCCTAGGCATAAAGCCCATATAGCTTTAGCCTCTGAAGTTTTAGCTAATTTTATGTTCAAATTTATTATATCTAACTCTGTAGCCTCTGGTACTTCTCTCTGTATCTCTGCTATTTTAGCTTTAGCTGCTGCTAAAACTGCTGATACTTTCTCTTTACCCCATGAGTCCTCTAAAAGTTTTTTTCCATTTGCTATCTGTACTGCTATTTTCATCATATTAAGCCACCTCTATAGTTTTTTTTTGAGGAGTTTTTTTCATCCCTCCTCTGTTTAATCTATTAGATTTTTCTCCCTTATAAATGTTTCTACTAAGTAGAAACTAAAAAGATAAAAAAAATTAAAATTTCAAATATATAATAATAATAATAATAATAATAATATAATTAAATAAATAAAAAAAGGTATAGTGGGATTTTTGTATTACAGGAGTACAACTGTAATACAAAAAAAACAGGGTACCTCTCAAAAAAAATAATGTAATACAACTGTAATACAAAAAAAAGATTATAAAAATTCAATTTCATTAGCTAAAACATTCTCTAACTCTTTAACCGATATTCCTAACCTATTACTCCATCCTACCACCATCTCCCCATCTATATTACCTGTAGCTAAATACCTACTCCTGATTCTTTCTATACAGGTAGTCCATAATTCTTTATCAGCTTTACTCTCAACTTTCTCCAGGTCATCTAACCGTTTACTTAGATCCTCTATTTCTTTATAATGATAATCTATTTGTATTCTTAAATATTCTTTTTCTGCTGAGATTGTTAGATTATCATATAAAGCTTTTCTAACTATTTCACTTTTATTAAGTCCTAGCTCCTCTGCCTTTTTAAGTAAATCAACTGGTACCCTTGCTGACATAATAGCAGTTTCAGCTCCTCCTTTTTTCTTTCTACCCATTATAGCCACCTCTATTTTTTTTTATTGATTTATATTTTAATATGTTAATATATTTATATTTTTATATTTTATTCTCCCTCTGGTTTAACTAACCTCCCTAACTCCTTAACCCCTAAAAACCTATAACCATCCCCATCTATCTCATAAACAGCTCCACATATACACTCATTTTTAAAACTTTCTTCCACATCATTAACTCCACCATAAACCTTACTTTTTAAACGGGTATTCCATGGCTTCAACTTCCTACCACATACCTTACATTTACCGTTCATCATACCCCTCATCACATAAATTTAATAGGTCCTCTATTTCATACCTATCTAATTTAGATAATTTTGTACTAGGAATACCCATACGCTCCCCCATGGAACCATCTATTTTCTGAGGTTTAGGATTTTTAACATACTTCCCCTTTCTACAGATTCTATCAGGTCCTGCTGCATTCAGAGTATAATCATTATATCCCTCCAGCTCCTCAGGAGTAAGTGATTCTACTCCATGATCCTCAGCTTTTTTTTTAATTCTCTGAATATCCTGATAACTCCAGATAATCAGTTTAGTAAAACCAATAACCAAACTTTACCCCTCCCCATATATGTAATCGGTTATTATCTCCCCCATTTTCCAGCTATATCTGAATAAAAGCCAGAAATAAGCTAAAGTTAAAACTAACCCTACAATCATTAATCCATTCATACTATAGCCACCTCTAAAAATTTTTATATTAATTTCACTGATTTAAATTCCCTATCACATTTACCAAAAGAGATAATTTCCCTATTAAAATCCCTCTTAAAATGTATTAAACAGGACCCGAACCTGGGAGAACCTACTTTTTTCTTATTCTCATCTAAATAACTTAACCTCCCATTTATCAAATAAATAGTATTTACTAGCTCTGGCTTATTAAAAACAGAATTATGATAATAATTAGACTCAAAAGTCATAGGGAGCAGCATAAATACCTCTAAATCTTTACTCTTTAGAATCTCATCATTAACTTTATCTAACCAGATACTAGGTTTACTATAAGGGGGATTAAGCCATCCCATATTATAGCTGTTCCAATCCATTTTTAAACTGTTATCTTTCTCATCAAAATATTTATTAACCTTTCTATTCTGAAAATTTGCGGCTAAATCTATATCCATATCTCCAAAATAATCCTCTACCCCATCAAAAAAGGGTTTAGGAGTTTCCCATAAATCATTACCCATATAGATAACTCCTACTCTTTATTTTTATTCTGTAAACTTCTAATAAAACAGTCCTGGATAAACATACTAAACTCCTTAGCCATATACCTATTAAAATTAGGTCCTAGTATGCTCCTCTCTACTACTATTCCCATTTTTAGCCACCTCTTTTTATTTCAAACTCTTTAAATAATATATTTAAATAAATAAATCCTGGATATATTTCAATCCCTAATAAAGACCCTGAATAATAATCAAATACAATATTAACTAAGAATCCTTTAAAAGTCCATGGCTGCTCCTTATTCTGAAAATATCTTTTTTCTAAAGTAAAAAAATTAAACAGGAACATCCATCCTCCCCCTGTATTTAATTAGTTCTTTTAGTTCCAGGTTATTTCTCCAGAGATAGTAACCTAAAATACTAGTTACTAGATTAGCTGCAAATACTAAGGATAAAAAATAAGATCCTGAGTATATAGTTTGCAGCATAAAAATAGTATTAGTAAAGCTCCAGAGTAGGAAGGACCTCCAATCCCTAACTATATTTAAACCGTTTCCTATGAGAGCTATACCTGTAACTATCCAATAAATGAGATCTGGGATTATTCCAGATCCCTCCTTATAATCACATAAATTGTTAATTTCTCATCCTTAGCTATGGGTTTCTTATAAAAACTATTCAATAATTCTACAGCCTCCTCCCTGGTAGCTCTGCCAGTATCTTTTAACAGGAAACCATCAGGAATATACCGTCTAATAGTAGTAAAATACTCATTCTCTAATTTAGGATAATCCTCACTAAACTTAATCAAACCACCCATTATAGCCACCTCTGTCTTTTTTTTATTTTCCCCATAACTCCAGCTCCAGCCTCTGGAGTTTTTCTTATAATATCATTAATTAAACTGGCTGGATCTGGGGGATCTACAGGATTAGTAATAGTAATCATATCAGGTACTGATCCATTCACCTTAATCTCAGGCTTATATTTACTAGAAAAAGTACCCCCTATATGTGTATCTACTAGATCCTGCTGCTGGTTTACTCCCTTAATTTCAGCTAACTTAAATAAACAGGCTGCTATATGCTTACAGAAAAAGCTGCCTGTATGCTTATTCCAATTTTTTTTAAAGCTCCAGCAGTTATTACAGAACCCTACCCCATCTTTAATAGTTATAAAATAATTAGGTCTATCACCTCCTTTTTTTGGTTTAGATCCTAATACATCAAACTCGTAGAGTCCATTAGTTTCTCCTATAAATGTTACATATCCTTTTTGGTATAGTTTAAACCCATCATTTATAGGATCACTCATCAGAATCTCCTCTGATGATTGTTTTTATATTTTCAAAATCGGAGATAGCCCTATCTATCTCCTGCTCTAACTCATCATTACTCATCATATATAGCCACCTCTAGTTTTTTTTATATGATTATGTACTGTTCTTTCCTTACTTTCTCCTGTACCAACTCTATATCTACCTGGTATTTTTTCTTAAAATTCTCTTTTTTCTTATTCCCTGTTTTAATTGCCTCTAAATATTCTCTCATATTTATCTTTAACAACATAACAGATCTCCCTTACCCTCTATTATATGTTTTTACTCCTTTTATCTCCCTACCTAAACTCTCAGGATTATTAACCTCCTCCATTGGATCCCCTGCCTCCAGGCAGTACCTTATATCCTCAAAATTAACAAACCCTTTTTTACCATCATTTGTAACAAAATAAACAGTACTAGGTTTTAGAGTAAGTTTATTCCTTAAAACCTCTGTTATTTTAACTCCCTCAAACCCTCCTTTTTTAAGTGTAATATCTACTTTCTGCCCGATCCATTCAAAAATCTTATTCCCTGCCTCAAAATTACTCATAATTTTAACCTCCAAAAAAATATAAGAGGAGCTGTTACTCAGCCCCCTTTAGGTATATCCCCTCTATTTACCATTACTGCTATCTGAGCTTTAATCCTGGATTTGGTGATCTCTTTATCCTTTAAATCAGGATCAGTATCTACCATTTTTACCAGGTCCTCATCAGTAGGATCCTCCCTATAATTCTCAGATCTATACAGATCCTGGTAGATTTTTATAGTGTTTTCTGCATCTGGATCATCCTGATCAGCCATAGTTCCATGATTCTCCTCTGGTTCATCCTCTACCTCTTCTGATTCAGGCATTTTATCTTTAAGGGTTTTAGCAGTGATAAACTCAGTATCTATCTTAGGCTCAGGTTTATACTCCTCCAGTGGTACTAGGTCTTTAGCTCTTACAAAATATTTTCTAAACTGGTTTCCTGTTTTAGATGCTGTTAGTTCATCTAAAAATTTAAACCAGAGTATTTGACCTTTTTTAAAGCTGGAACTGTAATCCTGCATTATTTTAGCTTCATTAACCCCTGTTATGCCTTTGGGAGTTAGGAGTATGAATCTCCTATATGTTTTTTCATCATCTCTTTGGGAGGGTATCTCCTCAGATCCTAAGTATATTCCCTGGATCTCATCTCCTTTATTTGGTTTCCAGGTATCATTTATATTTGTACTTACAATATACCAGCCATCTCTCCACCATTTAACACTCTCATAATTTGTATCTACTTGATCCAGGTAAGGGCTGTATTCTTTCATGTCCTTTAATAAAATTTCATGATCTATCATTTAGCCACCTCTATAGTTTTTTCTGCCTCAGCTTTTAGCTGCTGCTGATGCCTGAATAAACTTACTACTCTATCTATATGCTCTGTAATCTGTTTATCCAGGGCTTTTTTTTCAAGTACTAACCCTGCCAGGTAATAGTCATTTTTAAACAGGGTTGCCTCCTCTGTACTTAATTTATCTGTATAAGTTACTACTTTCTTATTTTCACTCCTGATTTTTTTAGCAGATCCTATTAATCTAGCTAAACTTATTCCACTAACATCTATAGCCTCTTTAATATCAGCCTCCTTTTTCAGTATTCCATCAATTAAACTCATTTTATCTCCTCTACAGAACTCCAGTATAAGCTAAACCAGTTTTTAAGCCTTGAAATGTATGTTATAATAATTTTCAGGTTAGGGATCTGGATCTTATTTTTAGTAGTTTGAGCTGGATCCTGTATTGGGGGTAAATCCATATCCTCAAAATATGCTTTTTCTCCTTTACTGCTCCAGCCTGGAACTCCTCTAAAAGCCTTTTTGTTTTCCTGTACTTTCTTATCTATTTCAGAAAGTTTTAGATTATCCTCTGCCTGTTTAACTATGCTCTGAGTACTTCTCACTTTAGCCACCTCTATACTTTTTCCAGTTTATTGTTTAACTTCTCTGTTTTAGTTCTCATCCAAATTAACATCATTAACCCTACTAAACCGAGTATAGTAACAGTAACTCCTACAGCTATTCCTATCTGGTAATCTGAGATTGTTACAATCCATGCCACAGTTTCACCTCCTATTTTTTTTTAAAACCCTCTGGTTAGTATTGCCTCAATTGCTGCCAGGATCCTAGTATTCACTTTCAGGAAGATCCCATCTGGATTATTTTCCATGTTCTCTTTACAGTACTGATCCATACAGGGTTTACAGATAGTTTCTCCTGTATCACGGTTCCAGTAGTTTATAGGGTTTCCATCCCCATTACTACATCTTAAAGCTTCTAAACTCATGCTATAGCCACCTCTATCGTTTTTTCCTACACTATTTTAAAAAAATATTTTATGAGAGATTAGCTCTCCCATTCTCCTGTAACTCTTTATTAATCTCTTTAACAGCCTTATTTATCACTTTTTTAACTTTCCTAGGTGCCTCTTTAGGTTTTTTAAAAAAATCATCTAAATTACCTAATCTCCTCTCTATAGCCTCCATTCTATCCTTTTTAGTTTTGTACTGCCTGTAACCCTCTACTATGTTTACTTTACTTTTTTTGATTCTTTCTAGTTTCACCTCCCCCTCTAGGGTTTTTAATCCTCTAGTGAACTTAATATTTTCTACAGCCTCTCCATTTTTAAATGTCTGCTCTACTCTGCCACCTATCATGATACTAGCTTTTTCTATTCCTTCTTTTCCTGCTATATCGTTCATTACATCTATTATCTCACCTGTATCCATATTCAGGCTGATAGATGCTCCGATATGGTAGCTGCCACAATCCCGATCTACACTTTTTCCAGGCTGAGATCCTCCCTCGGTATGATCTGTTATATCTGTAATGTTCTCCTGTACTCTTTCATCCTTTAGGAACTTACTCATTAGCTCAGGATTATCTTTAACATACAGATTAGTTACTCTAAATGAGCAGATTAATCTGGCTCTGCCTAATTGTTTGAGGTTTCCCATAAAATTAACAATCTCAGAGGGATAGTTACCCCCTGTAAAATATTTCTCATGAAAGGAGCAGTAAACCCTATCTCCCCAGTTTACCCTTTTAGCCTGAGTTAGGGGGATGTTCCTGCTTATTCCTTTCTTTTTAGCTTCTTTTAAAAAAGAATTGTAGTTTTTTCCTATAAATAGGATATGTTCTTTTTGTTTGTTTGTTTGTTTTTTCATATTTAGCCACCTCTATTTTTTTTGGATATAAAAATATAAAAATATTTTTATATAATTATATTAAGATTTACCCCTATATAAATCTTACCTCATAAATCTATAAACTTCTTATCAGCCTTCTCCCTACACTCCTTAGAACAGTAAGCAACCTCACCAAAAATATTATCAGGATATTTAGCCATATAAAAAGGAATATCCATAGGCTTATTACACTCACTACATTTATCAATCATTATAGGCTTAAAACCTGAGCAGCCTCTAGAATCCCCATCATAAGCCTCATTCATCTCATCAGTATCCAGCTCATCCTCCAGATCACAGTAAAACTCCTCCTCCCTAGGCTCATTCCAGCCATCCCCAGAATAACCTATATGTCCATGAATACAATAATCACAGGTAGGAACAGCAGCAAAATCCATAAATCTAACTTTACCCATAAATAGCCACCTCTAAAAAAATAAAATTACTGGTACTCCCAGTAAAATTTTTCATCCCTAAATTTAGTTATGTTTCCTTTAGCTGCCTCTAATATAATTAACTCCTCTAAGATTCTAAATACTGATTTTAACTCATCTCTACCCATATTTTTATATTTTTTATCTCCTAGGAGTTTAGCTAAAAATCCAAATTGAGAGGGGTTAGTTTTTTGAGAGGCTAAAACACCAAAATAATTTTGGTATTCATCTCTAACAACTAAAACTTTATGTTTATCCTCTGCATTCAGATTTACACCACAAAAAACATTTAAATCACTAGTAGCACAGTAATTACTAAGAGGATCATCAAACTCCCTATAATCCTCAGCTTTAAAAATAGCATCTCTCTCCTGGTTAATTATGTAAAATCCTGTCAGAAAATCCTCATCTTTCTCAAAAACAGGGGAATCACATTCAGGGCATAAAACATACCATTCACTATGTAACCCTATATCAAACTCTAACCCACATTTTCCACATTTTTTTATATTTTTTTCTACCATTGCAGCCACCTCTATAGTTTTTTTTTAAGAAAATAAGAAAAAAATTAAAATTCAGCTACTATATCTCTGCCTCCTAGAAAACTGTTTATATTTGTGGATACCCTCACTCCTTTTACTATATCCAGTTCCTGTACTTCAATATCAAATCCTTTAAAAATAATTCTAGCTTCTCTCCATCCGTATTCATTTAGTTTTAGTTTTTGCATATTTAGCCACCTCTAGTTTTTTTTGGAGTCAGGTTTTACCTCCTGCCTCTGTATAGTATATTAGAAAGAACTCCCTTATAAATGTTTCTACTAAGTAGAAACTAAACTTTATATATGTTAGCAACACATATAAAAATATAAATATATAAAAATATGGGAGGTGTAAAATGTCAAAAAAAGAAGCTACAGAACCTTTATACATAGATAAAATACCTGCAAAACTGAAATCAGAACTTAAAATAAAAGCAATAGAAAGAAATCTCAAACTAAAAGAACTAGTCATAGAATATTTAGAAGCTGGATTAAAAAAAGATACTCCTACTGAATAAGGTCTAACCCTACTATTTTTTAAAGGGTAAAAGGAGTTACCCATTACTCCCATTCCCTCAAATCCTTCATTAATCAAGATATAGCCACCTCTACAAAGGATTTTATCATATAAAATATATGACAATAACACTTTTTTTTATATTATAACATCTGTATTACTTGTGAATTAAGATTTACCTCCAATTAAAGTAATAATATCCTCTGCTCTCTATCTAATTAATCCTTACACAAATATGATATTTATAGATTGTGATTACTATCTCAAAAAAATCTATAAAATCTATAAAAAAATATATTTTAAAATTATTTAAAAAAAATGGATGAGAGCATTTGAGAACTAATCATGATCTAACATCTTTCCCCTATATTTCTTTAAAGCCTCTCTAACTCCCTTATCAGTCTTAGCAGCTTCAAACATCCAACTAGTTTTATCTATAATATCCTCAATCTGAGAAAGTTTCTCATCATTCAGATCAGCCCTAGCCTCAGCAGCATTTAATTTATTAACTATCTCCCTAACCTCTTCAGATTCAATCCTTTTAACTTTAACTTTCTCCAGGGTTATCTCAGGTAAAGCTTTAAGATACTGCTCTTTTAAATCCTCAGGGTTACTTCTAAAATAGGCTGCATTTTGATCATTTATTTTATGTCCTAAGAAAAAATCAATCTTTAATCTATCTACCCCTTTTTTAAATAGGGTAGAGCTAAACAGCTCTCTTAATTGATGAGAGGTTATAAAATGTCTGTTATTTTCTGCTCTCCTCTCAAACCCTACTTTTTCATTTAATCTAAGAAAAATTAGAGAGTATGGGTTAGGTCTAAGAAATTTATTATATTGATTTACAAATAAGAAATCTGAATTAGATCTGATCTGTTTGTTCTCCCTATTCCTATGTATCAAATATTGGATTATTGCTCTGGTACTTTCAGGACTGTTAAATGTAGTAAAATAATAACCTGTTTTATATCTATGAATACTCCAACAACCTATAAGATCCTCATCCTCTCTACTTTCCAGGATCTCTACAGTTTCCTCTATATCTACTCTCCTTTTTACTGGTAAGTTTTGGCTTTTTAGGAAATCAGAATAAGTAAGATGAGATACCTCACTTAATCCCATGCCTGAGCTGAGATGTAAAAGTATTAGAGCTTTATCCCTAATACCTGCCCTAAATACTAACCGTTTAACATCCTCCAAAGTGGGTAACTCACTAATCCCCCTCTGTATTACTTCATCCTTATTAGGCTTAGTACTGATTTTAGGAGGTATTATTATCTCATTATCTCCATAAAAGGCTTTTACACTTATCACATAAGACCTTACTGTATTTATGCTTTTACCTCTCTTTTTTAGGTCTTTTATGTAACTATTGAAGTACTTTTTTATTTTCCTATGTTTAATTTTAACATTGTTATCCTGCTCCTCCTCAGCCTCTTCTATTAATGCAGTAGGGAGTTTCTGGATATAATTACAGTAGTCTTTTAAGGCTGTAATATGGAATCTTTTAGTATTTTCTGCTATATTGCGATCTAAAAAATCCTCTACTAAGGCATCATTATTTATATCCTCTAAGGTATATTCCATAGTCATAGTAATTTTTTAGATCTTTCCAACATATAAAATATGACATAACTCTAATACTATTTCTATAATAAGCTTTCAGTTATATCACATTTATACCCAATTTTGATATAACCTTTATATAATAATTATTACATTTTAAAATATAAAAATGTAGTGTAACCAGTTTCCTAAAAACCAAAAATAAGAAACCAGTTTCTTTTTTATCCAAAATAAAAAACTAATTTCCAGTAAAACATTAAATAGAAACTTCTTAAATAATTTAAAAATAGTAGTAATACTTTTTATTTTTCCTGATCTGATTTAAGTATAACCTGGTAAAAAAAACCTTCATTATCACATTTACAATTATAAATAGTAGTAAAAGATCCAGCTTTCCCAAAACTTTTAACACTTAAAACAGTACTCTCCCTATTACAGAAAGGGCATAATCCAGGTAGAACATCCTCTATAATAGCCACCCCCTAAAAAAAAATAAAATTATAGGTAAAATCTCTAAAAAATACCTATAACCCTACAAAATTTAATTTTTTTAAGTACACATATTTAGTCATCTCTTGATAGTAGATTCTATGGATTTTAATACTCCCTATAGGTTCTTATAGGGAGTTTTTTTATAAAATCCTATCCAAAATACAGCCCTAATCATATATAGGTCTATATAGTTAGTCATCTACTATTATGATAGATGCCAGTGAAATACAGCCTATTAATCTATTAATTAATAGGGAATATTGGAGCTGTTCTTAACCTCCTCCTCTTCCTATGCTCATTACTATCTTTTTTATAATTCACATAATCACATTTACAGTTACAGTACTTGCTCAAATTATCTACCTCCTACCTATAAGACTTAAAAACAGATCTTTTAACTTATCTAAAAAGCTTTTATTTTCAGCTACAACAGCAGCCATATAAGCATTTTTGAGGAGAACCCAAAAATCAGAGGCTAATCCTGTACTAAAATACCTGTAATCTATCCAGCCATATCCTTTATTTCCCCATGATTCCCCCCATGAGTTACGGATCATAAAAGCTCCTTTACCATCATTTATGTTATAGTTATCATCATATCCAACTATAACCATAGCATGACCCCCTATAGATTGATCAGAAGGCTTAGGATAAGGAATATCAGGGCTGTTAATACAGTACCCTTGATCATTCAGGATATTATTATACAAATTAGTTCCAAAATTAACAGGATAACCCTGAGCTATAAACTGCTTAATCTGGTTTAAGCTGGTAAGCCTAGTATAAGTAACAGCCTTATAGATTAAGGCATCAGTAAAAGCTTTCTCTGGAGGTGTATCATCAAACTTTTTAACATCATAAGGATACTCCTCCTCTGGAGGGGTACCATACTTACCTAAAGCTTTAATAGTATCCCTTATACTAGCTCCAGTATCCCCATTAACCCCCATTATATACCTTCTAGTTACATAATAAAGGAACAGCCTAGAAGCTATTACATAAGGCTTTTTACTAAAATTTTTCTCATTAAACTGTAAAGTAGCACATTGACTATTAGCAGTACAGGATCCCAGATCTCCCTGATCCATAATAGGAGTATCTTTACTAGTTAAATCTACCTTGGAGGGTAGTTTACTCACTTTTATTGCCTTGTAAAACTCTTTTACCTGCTCATGTTTTACAGTATAATCTCTTTCATCATATTTATCCTCTAACCATCCAAAATTAAACTTATTCTCCATCTATAGCCACCTCTAAATTTTATCCATCAGTATTACCAGTAGGTTTACCTCTCCAGCAGCTTCTAAAAATATTAGATTCATCTAAAGAAACTGCCTCAGTTCTCCCAATAATCCTAAGATTATTATACCTATTTGAGGGTAAAACCTGCTCTACATAAATCTCCTCTAAAATATTACCTGGAACTAAACCAGAAAGTCTTAATATTTGATTAAGAGTAATATCATCAAATCTCCAATGATACTTCTCTCCATTAATTACTACATTCATCACTTACTCCCCTATGATCATTAGTGAGGGGGAGCTGATTAAGCTAGTAGCTATTTTCATATCAGTATAGGATACTGTTTTTACATTTCTATCAGGATCTGCTATGGTTACAGTCTGATTTTTTACATTAACTCCCACTATTACTATATAGTGTCCAAAGCTGCCAGAGTATCCTGGGAAGTTCCAGCCAAAATTAGTTTTAAATGTATGAGCTGAGATATTATTTACTCCTGAAAATAGAGCAGCAGATAAACCCTGATCTCCAGTCATAATATTAACAATAGCCCTTTTACCAGCCCTGATATAATTTGCTATTCCCTGGAGTCCTGTACCTGCAAAACTAATAAACTCAGATTTTAACTTTTTACCAAACTTACTATTTAACCATGGAGTTACTTTTAACATCCCTGCATGACCTGTACCAGCATAACTCATACTAGTACCAGCTACTTTAGCTATAACCATCTCAGCAGAGTAAGGATCATTTAAATCAGCCTGTTCACTACCTAACATATACATATCATAGGTGCTGCAAACAATCAGCCAACTAGTAGGACCACATATATAATCATTCTGCTGGAAAAAATAATTAAAAGGAGGGATCCTTACATAATCAGAGTTATTCTCTGCTACTGGTTTAGAGTCTATATAGTTAGGTTCTCTACTAAATCCTTTTTTAAAGGCATCCCATCTCTTTTTTATCTCATCATACTTAGCCTTAGTGAAATACTGATTAGTTTTAACCAGGCTTACCCTAAGATACACCTTGGAGGGTGTACCTTTATAGTTCTCTACAGCAGTTATCATAGCCTTAAAATCAGCCTTTTGGATTCTAACATTTTCTTTATCTATACATACCCCATCCATATTACCACTCCCTACAGCCCATTTTACCATACTTACTAACAGATCTGGATCCTGAGGAGTTAATTCTGGATGAGGACCCCCTAATATAACTCTACCTTTACCATGGGTATCTCCAGCTATAGCTCCATACATATAGTTATCAGTTACTTTAGGATCATTGTAGATAGCAAAGATAATAACTGAGCTACCCTCTGGAGATAAAAAACCAGGTCCATTATAATGAGCCATTTTCTGTACTCCTCCAGATTTTCCTAACTGTAAACATTCAGGTCTTACCATCAAAATATTTATAGCATCCTCAGAATCATCTAAACCTTTACATTCTATAGTTCCTACCCCTATACCATCATAAACCTTATTAATCTTATTACCATCCTTATCTATGTTCCAAACACTTTTAGAAAGATAGTAAGCTCCAGCACATATACCAGATACTGATCCTCCCTCCTTTACATACTGCCTAATCCCTGCTGAATAAGGAGCTAAAACTTTAAGGTATTTATTACCCCCATCACCTCCAGGAATATTAAAATGATCATACTTCTTTAAATTCCCATAAGTAGGAGGGATTAAAGATTTACCACTATTAGGATCATTGGTATAATCTACATCCATCCCTGCATTCTTTAGAATAGTATAGGTATTTTTAGGACCATTTATAGCACTAGCTACCCCATTATAAATTAAAACCTTCATCTATAGCCACCCCTATTTTTTTATCCATGTTCTTTAGGTTTGCATTTTAAACATGAATCTTTATTAAACTCCTTTAAAATTCCTTTAATATCTACACATACCTTTAAACTTCTTAAATTACCATTAAACTCTTTAATAATAACCCTCCCATATCCCCATTTTTTAACCTCATCTTTTATCCTTAAAATCTCCTCTAACTTATCCCCTCCTTTTAATTCCTGAATTAATATGCAATGATCCCCATGGTTACATCTGCTACTTTTTAATCCAGGAATATCCCTAACCACTAACTCTAATTTATTTATCGAATTTATAGAGTCCTGAGCCTCAGCACATAACCTATCATCCATACAGCCACCTCTTACTTCCTTAAATAAAGAAAAAAAGAGTTAAATTAAACCAACTAATCCAATTAAATTAGTAGTTTTTAAATTAGATATGTTTAAATCCTGATCTACCCTGAATAATTTAGATTTATCATCTAATACATACATATAATCCTCTCCTAAGATTACTGTAGGAGCTTTAGTAAATCCATGATAAACCTTATTTTTAATTACTAAATCTAAATCCAATTTAAAAATATCATAAGGATAAGTTTTATAACTATATCCAAAAGTAAATAAAAACCCTTTAAAATAAACTATATTATTCAACTCACTATCTATCTCTCTAGAAGCTGTTATATATGTATTATTCTGGATTGAGGGTATAATTTTTGATACTGTTTGATACCACCATTCCACAGCATATACTACCCCATCTACTATGATCATACTACTATAATCAAACCCCCCTATATATGAATCTTTTAATCTATTTAATTCAAAATCAAATATTAAGAAGTCTTGATACCCTATAACATAAATATAATTCCCATCATAACAGATAGCATCTAAACCTTTCATATCTGTATTAAGCCATCCTGCCACTACCTCTAAATCCTGATTGATCAACTGTAGATCATACCTTTGAAAATAATGATAATCATTCCAACTAGTAACAGCTAAATAATCCCCTGCTATTATCATCTGATGCCCTGACATGGCAGGAGGTATATCTATACTCCCCTCCAGCTTTACCTCCACATCCTCCACTACTTCCAAATCCTTATCATAAAAAACATACTTGTTACTAGTTCCAGTACAGCCTAATAATATAGCCTCAGAATCCTTAAATGAGAATTTATGTATTTTATGGGTATCATTGCTTAAACAGTATAAATACCCATTTAAAATAACTCCAAAATTCCATGGAGGGAGCCTGTTCTGTTTCTTAGGACAATCATCTCTTACCATAAAAAATATACCCCCAAACTGGTTAGGTTCCTGATCCCCAACTACAAAAGCCTATTATGTCTGATTGATCATATTTACCTTCTACCCCTATTAATCCATCTCCATTCTCTTTAATTACTAATTTTAATTTTCCATTAAGCTCTATATCCATCTCTACAGCAGAAACTAAATAATATACCTCATCCACCTCCCCATGCCACTCCGATACCTGATAATAATCAGTATAATCATTCCCCTCATTATCAACTATCTTAAAGTTTCCGTATGCCATCCCCCCATGAGATCGTCCATAATCTTTAGGAACTATCAATAAAGAGAACCCAAACCTTTCTCCCTCAGGATTAAACCATGCATCGGGTAGTTTAGGAATATCAAATATCATCTCAGTTCCAGTATCCACATTTTGTATAGGTAAATTACATACCTGTAAACAGTTTTTACCTCCTGTTATGGCTATAACCCTGTTTACATCATCATTGTTAGCAAGAGGGTTAGGATAGATTATAGCTCCCTCTCCCTCCTCTGGTACACTTTTACCAGGAGTTATTAATCTATGAGTTATAACTCTCCCATCTGGTAATCTTTGATCAGGTATCTCAAAAACAGCTATTCTATCCCCTACCTGAGGCATAGCTCCAGAGGGAATCATTTTAACCTTTTTCCCTATTGGAACTATTAAAATCTTATCATCTATTTGTGGCATTTTAAAAGTCATAAAACATCAACTCCTATACCCCCACCAGAGGAGCCTCCCCCTCCTCCCATGCCTCCAGCTAGTACTGCATTCTGCTGAGAACCTATACCTCCTGTCATCTCCCCTACCGGTACTACTGAAACCTGTTTAGTTTCTGTATTTACAGCAGTTACTACAGCCTCTGTAGGAGTTACCTGTACTGTATTTGCTTTAATTAGCTGTTCTATAATATCTGAGAGGTTAGGATTAACCAGCACATTTTTATCAGTACTAATCCCTAGAACAGTTTGATAGTTACCAGGTTTCCCTGTATGCTTTATACTTGTTATAATAAATTTATCATCTTTATATCGTTCACTAAACAATAATTTAATAGCTAATCCACATTCTGTAACAGGGAACCCTGCCAGAGTAACCTCCCCCACTTTGATTACTTTTGTTAATCTTTTTAACTCAGAATTAGCCTTATCAGCCACATCCCCAGTAGTTTTAAGAGTACTACTGGTTATATCTGGAGCTACTCTCCTCCCATACTGTCTAATACTCTCCATATCATAAACTCTAGATCTAATATCATTTTTTTCTCCCCCTATAACAGTTAGATCATTCTTAACAGATTGAATATCCTCCCCTACCTTTATCCTAATAACTCCTTTACTTGAAATATCCTCTAACCCCATAGTAGGTATATTATTCATATTAGAAGTGTCTAATAATCTTATATAACCAGAAGTATCAACCCACCACTGATACCAGTTACTAGGTTTGCCATTAAGCTCCCCATACCTGGTAAGTAACCAGTCTATAGCATCAGTTCTAGATTTATTTCCCCCAAACAATCCACAAAAACAATTACTATCAGCAGGATCATTACTAAAATCCTGAGTATATGATAAGATCTCAGGTCCTAACTTAGTTCCTGTACCTTTCCTAATTCTTTCAATTAACCACTGCAAACTCCTAGTTCTTTTAACCCCTGTACTAACTTTGTAGCATGGAAAATATATTGGCTGAGAATCAAGATACATAGCCACATTTCTACCAGATACATTAAACACCCTTCTAGATATATCAATAGTATCATCTACTTTCTCAATACTACCATTAAAAAGAACATCCCTACCCCCATTAAATAAGTTTTTAAGTCCATACTGTACTTTTTTTCCTTTTACTATCTCTGGAGGATTGTATTTGCTTAGGAGATTAAAGTTAAAGGCTGTAGCTTTTACATCGATCCTTTTATCAACTATAAAATCACTTATCCCTTTAGATTTAAGAATCATATCTTTTATCCCCCACTATAAACTCAAATCCCTCAGAACCCTCATCATACTCCTCTGCTCTTATAACTACTTGAGCAAATAGTTCTATACTAGTTTCATCATTATCTACATTAACTTTAGCCCTAACAAAAACCCTCTGTAACTCCTCCACATCTACTTTAGCCCTAACAAACTTCTTAACTAACCGAGTAGGAGGTTTATCATCTATAATGTTTACTTTAGCCCTAACTACCTTCTTAGCCTGTTCTAAAATCCCTACTTTACTCCGTACAAACACTCTCCGATCTGGCATAACCCATACATTAGCCCGAACTCTTTTAATAATCCCCTCCATTATCCCTACTTTAGCCCGAACTCTTTTAACCTGTAAAGGGGTGTAACTACTAGTTACACTAAAATTACTGATCTCTGTAGTTCCATAAAATGAGTAATTAGGATACCTACCAGTTATAATAGCAATAGCAGAGGGAGTATTAGTAATATCTACAGTACCTACTACTCCATTTTCATCACTTAAAGTAATTGTGCTACCTGATTTTTCTATAGTAATCTCCATGGAGTCATCAGAATCAACAGGTTTTATTATTTGATCATCAGAGATACTCTGATCCCATGATGGAGTTTTATAACTGAAACTATTTTCAGCTTTACAATACCTCCTAGATTGATTAACTCCCCCCTCATAATCCATATATCCTATACCTACAACTAGATCACCATTATCTCTAACTAAAGCCACCTGATTAATCCCTAAACTACTTGATACATTATTAACACACCTTATATTAAATGTAATAATATAATCATCAGGTAAACCCTCTAACTCTGGCAGATCTATTATAGGTCTGATCTGGTTTCCATGCTGAGTAACATTCTCCCCAAACCAGGTATTAGGATCACAGCTAGTTATAGACAATTTACTACTACCAACTGAGTAGATAGTATTCCCTACTGCTATTGTATCCCATTTCTCAGGATCTAAACCAGATCCTGAGAAGTCATCAGAAAAAATAACACCCATTTATAACCCCTCTTAGGTTAGGTTATATCTAAACTCTAGATTAAATTCCACATTTTCCTTATGGCTGGTACTATCAGCAGCTACTTTAGCTTTGATAACTTTTTTATGCTTCCTGGTAACAGTACCCTCCTCTAAAGGAGTACCCTCTACAGTATCACATTTTTTATCCTCATAGCCACTACTATTTAACCCTGCAATTAGAAGGCTCTCAGCTCCGTAGCTCTGGCTAGTTTCAGTTCTAAAGGCTTTATAGGTTTGAGCATAGTCCACATCAGCCCAATCCCAATCTATCTTATTATTCCCAATCAAAATAGCATATAATTCATATATAGTAGAGCTATCCTGCCAACTGCCATTAGTATAAATTTTTACATTATGATTAGTACCTGTAGCTTTACCCTTTAATTTACCAGTTCCAGCAGTTATTACAAATACAAACCAGTAAGTAGTTCCATCTGTCCAGCTCTGTTCATTATTCCATAAAATACTAGTTTTAATAGCATCCTGGAAACTTATACCTGTTTTCTCTGCATTTTCATTTACTAAAGTACCACTGGGAGATCCTGAGTTATCAGTTTCTAATCTTAGAGTACCTTCTAAGGTACCTCCTGCTGATTGTAAAACTTGTAACCCATTTATAAAGGTTCCTATACCTGCCTTTTTCCATCCTATTCTTGTATTAGTAGTATTATCTAAGGTTTCGCTTTCTCCATCTTGATCAGTTTGACTATCCAAAGGAGATATAGTTACTCCTGCACTTTCAGATCCTGCCTCAGTTTCTCCAGTTTCATCAGTAGCACTAACACATAAATAATAGGTTCCAGGTAAAACCTCTCCTCCACTTTCATGCCCTGCTGTTCCTGTAGGTATTCCTGGAGTAGCTAATTTATCTCCTCTCAGATCTCCAAGGGTTAAAGTTATTAATCCCCCTACAGCTTTATATACTGTTCCCCCTCCACTTACATCTATAACTAGGATTTCTCTAAGTTCTACTACTTCTTTACCTTCTTTAATAGTTCCCCCTGCATTTTGACCTCGGAGGGTAGAGGCTGTTACACTTAGATTATATGCTATTCCTAGATCTACCCCTCCCTCTTCATCTCCATCTATATTATTCCAGATATGATACTCCTGTTCTATTGTTGCCTCTCCAGCTTTAACATTCCCAAAGAGAATAGGCTTTAAAGCTATCCCTATATCATCATCAGGAGCAGGTAAAAACTCAGTTGTACTTGCACTATCATCTACTATATCTATATCATTTGCTTTAGTTACAGTTATTACAGGTTCATTCACCATACATAGCCACCTCTATATTTTAAGTTAATCTTTTAATCAGTAATCTCCATTGATATTTCATTATAAGAGCTATCCAGGTAGGTTGATAATGTAAATAAATAATTAGCTTACTATCAGCAGGTATATTAATTATCTGCTCTGGATAACCATTTACTCGATCTAAACTAATAATAGTTGAATTAACAGTATCTACTGGTAATCCCATAGGATTTATTTTACTAAAATCTGGTTTAACTAAAAAACTCCCATCAATTGAGGTATCATTATAAAGTACCAAGGGCAGAGGCTCAGTAATCTCACCCCTCATTATTTGCCCTATCATCAAATAATCTAAAGGATTACCATTTATATCTTCTATTATCATCCTCCCATACCTCCCCCACTACTTTTACTAGATACCCCTACCTGAACAACACTAATAGGACCCATTCCTGCCCCTATTGATACTCCTGTTGTTTTCCATGCTCCTCCTCCTGCGAATCCCCCACTTGTTTTAATCATATTTGGCTGAGTACTACTACCTCCTGCTTTAGTTACACATTTATCAGAAACAACAGAAGTTACACCCCCTCCATTTTCTCCTCCTGAGGATGGGATAGATATACTTTGTAAAACAAATATTCCAGGAGTTTGACTAGTTTTTTCTACTGATAGAACTAGTTTATCACTATCTAAATTATTTATCCAGGCATCTTGCGATAATCCTATCTGCCCTCCTACTCCTGCTCTATTAAACTCAAAATCAGTACTATTAACTCTAAGCACTGGATGTGTTGTTTCCCATTCACTACCCCATGTATCAGCAGGTATTTCTTCTCCAAATGCTCCTACCATTTGTGTTCCTTTTCCTAAATAATCTGTACTAAGAGCTATATGATCTTTAACTTCTGCATCGATCACAACTGTATAACCTGTAATATCATAGGGTATTGTATGCCTGATCCCTTCTGGTAATAAATAGCCATATCTAGGATCATATACAGCTCCCTCCATGTACTCATGTCTATAAACATTCACATCCTGGTAAGTACCTAATGGACGGTAAGTATTATAATTATTAGGATATGTGTTTAAACCATTTTCAGAGCTTTCCCCTGCTGATATATCACAAGCTGGATTATATTTCTCATATCCTAGCTCCCAATCATCATCCCATGTTCTCTCATCACCATCTGGGAGTATTTCAGCCTCTATAGGTTCTTTAGGAGGGATATATTTAGCTAGTTTAATCTGGTAATATATAACCTCATCAGCCCATTTATCCTCTACTGGAATAACATTCTCTACAGTTCCTAGGAAGGTTTCAAATCCATCAGAAATAATCAGCACATCATCAGGTAAATAAGTCTGGAGTACTGTTCCAGCAGAGAGGACACTGGTATTATCATAGCCACTTGTTATTTTATCCATGATCTGAAAGATCTCCTCAGTAGGATCGCTGCCATCAGGTTTTTTAAATGATGCACAATTTAATATCACTTCTTTACTGGTATAATCCCATGTTACCACATTAGAGGGGATAAAACCTCCTATATTCCAGTTACCTATCATAATTATACTCCCTCTATAGGCTCGGTTAAAATAGATTTATTTTCATTAGGGAAAGTACAGATAGCCTTAATATTACTACCATAATATCCATTACTTACCCCATTCTGATAATTAGGGCTTCTAATCGTTACAATTTGAGTATTATCAACTTTAAAAATTAATTTTTCTACAGGTTTACCCTGTTTATAATGCCAGTATTTTCTTTTTCCATTGATCTCTACCCATGAGGGGAGGTTAATCCCTGCTCCATATACATCTACTCTAATAATAGGATCAGCTTCTGTAATCTGTACCTCTCCTAACTCCTCACCTAAAATATTTGAACTTGAGGAGCTATCTAAATACTTTTTATATTGGAGATTATTGTATCCATAGCCTATAGGATATTTAACCCCATATTTATCCAGATACCTAACATCCCCTACTATGAACTCTAAATTAAAATAGATCCGTTGCTTACTCCATTCATTCTCTGAGAAAGTAACCTTACTAAGTACAGCCTCCCATCTCTGGAGAGCATTAGTTAAAAGATAAGTAGGGCTTCCTACTGCCTGGATTATAGCTTGATTATTTAAATTTTTAGTTCTACTCTCCTCCAGGCTTTCTAGTTTTCTCCATTTTTCCAGGAATATCCTAGGATCATTATCAGCATCTCCCTCTGTATAGCAGTTTAATTTTATATTACCTGTAGCTGGATCATAAGTGGATTTAATAACATATTCTATAGGTATATTATTAAACATCCAATACTCATAGTCGCTCATTGTTTCACACCTTATATATGGATAATCCTTTTTGCCCTAACTCTACTCCTAACTCCTCTTTTACTATTCTAATTACTTTCTCTGCTAATGTTTCTGCTGCCTCATCAGCCTCAGCCTCATTCCTAGCATTAATATTACCAATTTCAAAATGTAGATGTAACTCTCCAGAGCTTCCAGAACCATTATCATTAGATCTTAAATCCTGATTTACAATATCCATAGTCCTTTTAGGAACTTCAAAACTAGAAGGGGATATACTATTAATAGCCAAATTCATCCCTTTACTTAATGAACTTCTAAATGATGCTACTTTACTGGTTAATCCAGATACATCCATACCATTAATATTCCCTATTGTACTCCTAGCATGATTACCTAAAGCTCTAAAATGATCCTTACCTGCTGATGACATGTCATTTAAGGCAGGTATTATACCAGGAGAACACCCTGCTATAGCACAATATATTTTTTTAAGCCAATCCATAGCACCACTAGCATTTAAACCCTTCATAAATCCATCAAGAGCATTTTTAGCAGCATCAAAGAATTTTTGAGGTAAACTAGTACACCAATTCAGGAAATCATTAAAAGCATTTGGTATAGTCTGAGTAAAGAAACTTAAAACAGCATTCCAGGCATCAGTTAAACCCTTCTCTAGATTAGAGATTATGCTAACCCCTAAATTATAGATCTGATTAGGGATACTTTCTAACCATTTAATAAAGTTACTAAAGCTATCTGGAACAGTTTTAGTAAAGAATTTAACAACTGCATTATAAGCATCCGTTAAACCTTTCTCCAGATTTTTAATAACCTCCTCCCCTGCATCATATAACTGTTTAGGGAGATTCTGAATCCATTTAATAAAGTTACTAAAGCTATCTGGAACAGTTTTAGTAAGGAAAGTAGTTACTCCTTTATAACCATCCTCTAATCCCTTTTGTAGGTTTCCTATAAACTGAGATCCCCATTTGCTTAACTGCTCTGGTAAAGTACCCAGGTAAGTTATAAAATCAGTGAATATTTTAGTAATATTGCCAACTGATGATTTAACCCCTGCTACAGCTCCATTAACTCCTCCAGAAATAGAAGATCCTAAATTACTTATCTCTGCTGATACTTGAGCAGGTAAACCCTTAACAAAAACTATTAAATTATAAATACCTTCCAAAACCACGCTAAGAGCATTACCAACAGCCAAACCAACAGTATAAGGGATATTACTAAGGAAAGTAGTAAAATTAGCTAAAGCCCCAGTGAGTATAGTTGGGATCTGGCTGATAAAACCTGTAACCTGCTGAGGTAGAGTAGATAACCAGGAAACAAAATTACCAAATTGAGTTTGTATATTCTGCCAGATCAGATTAAAATTCCCAAAAACATTAGCCCAATCCCAGGGTACTAACTGCATAGGCACCCCAGTAAGCCAACTCATAAAACCAGTGATAGCTCCTTTAACTCCCTCAAAGAAACTCCAAACAGGGGATATATCATTAGGATCCTGATCTCCAAATAAGATCCCCATCAAATTTACTTTTACTCCTCCCTCACCTGATAATAATTTTTGAAGGTTAGGAATAAAATTATCAACAGCAGAACGGAAAGGATTAACTATATTACTTGTAAACCAGCCCACAAATCCATTATAAAAATCCTCTCCAAATACAGCCTTACCAAGTTTCTCAGGAGTCATCCATCCTGTTACACTCTGTATAAAATCACGGAGCTGCTGAGGTAAAAGCTGATAAGTACCACCTAAATAAATATTCCAAAGTAGCTCTACTGGATTCTGAGAGAGCATATCAGTATAATGATATAACCCCTCTGCTGCTGATTGAATAACAGCCAGAGGTATAGCCACATCCCCTATCAGTTTAGGAATCCCTTTAAGTAACCCTGTACTCAAACCCTCAGGGATCTTTAACCCCACACCTTCCAAAGAGGGTAACTTAATACCAACACTACTAATAGCATCAGATAACTTACCAGGAACACTCCTACCCCATCCTACTATTTTCTCTAAGAATCCTGGAGCTTTAGCCTCCCAACTACCATCTAACCCTTTAACCATGTCAATATCTTTAGTTTGAGTACTCCAGCCAGTCCATCCTTTAATAGTTTCTACTACTCTGGATCCAAAGTTTCTAAGTTTACCTAAAAAGCCAGTTTCATCTACTGCTCCATCTAAAGCCTTAGTTATGCCCTGGCTCTTCTCAGCAGCAGCCTCCCCCCATCCAGTCCAGCCTTTAATAGTTTCGAGGATACGAGAACCCATAGTTTCAAGTTTACTCCTAAGTGTATCCTGCCATACCTTCAAAAAATCAAATTTAGTAGTATCAAAAACAGAATTTAAAGCCTTACTTAAACTACCTCCCATACCTACAACTGCTGCTGTAACACCTGTAATTACAGAAACAATAGATCCAAAAAAGGAAATCCAATCACCATAAACTACCTGGAAATCTTCCAACATAGCCATGAACTTTTGCCATGCAGTAGTATGCTCCTGAACACTCTGAGTATTCCTATCAATTTTCCCAGAATACTTAGCAGTTTCCTCTGATGCCCTGGATAAAGCTCCAGGCTGCATACCTAACCTCTGTTCTAATATGGATAAATCGCCATTACTTTCCTTAATGGCTTCATTCAATCCCTGGTAAGCTGCTCTGCCTCCACCAAACTTTTTAGTAGCAGCAGCTATAAGTACAGCAGTTTGATCGATATTAAGCCCCATTTCTTTAAAGGTGCTGTCATATTTCTGCATCCATTGGACATAGGTAGAAAATCCCCCTACTACATTAGCTTGAGCATAAGCTATAGCATTAAAGGCTTCAGGCAGATTATTTAAATCAATACCCATTACAACAATAGAATTAGCAAATTTATTTATAGTTTCCTCAGATGATCCAGTAGCTACTCTCATCTCATTCATGGCAGTGGCACCACGTCTAAGAGAATCTTCTGAGGTTACTCCCATCTGTTTTAAAAGTGTTATGTAATTTAAAGCTTCATCTGCTGGAAAATGAGCATTGGTTATATCTGCTACTAATTTTCGCATGTTTTCTTCAGGGATACTTCCCACTGTATTGCTCATTTTACTGAATTTAGCATTAAGTTCGTCTGTTTTTTCTACAGCTAACTCTAAGCCTGCGGTTAGTCCTGCAAGTGCCAGAACTGCTTGTCCAAATCCTCCTTCTGCTTGTTCTCCTGCTTTTTCTGATTTGTTTCCTACTTGTTCTGTCTGTTTGGCTGCATCTTCAGCAGATTTTCCCACTTCATCAATTGATTTGGTGGCACCATCCATACTATTCTGTACCTGGTTAGCTGCTGCCTCTCCTGATGATCCTATCTGATCTAATTTACCTGCTGCATCCTCTATATCAGAGCTATCTACTGTTATCTTTTCCTGTATATCCTTACCCTCTAAGGCTTCCAGTTCACTATCTACAGTATTTATATCAGAGCTATCTATGGCTAATTTCTCATCTATGGTTTGACCTTCTAAAGCCTGTAGCTCGTTATCTACTTCCTGTACCTCTGTATCATCTACTGTTACAGTTTCATTTATTGTTTGATTTTCAAGACCTGCCAGTTCTCCCTCTAAGTTCTCCAGCTCTGTATCCTCTACAGTTACCCCAATATTAACCATTTTATCTATAAGGTTCCCTAAGGTTTCTGCTAGTGTGTTAATAGCATCCTGTATATCAGATACATCCCCTGTAACCTGGATCCCCAAAGTCTTATCTGGCATAGTCTAAGCTCCTCCTGTCAAAAAAGTTTCTCAAAAAATTTAAATACTGAATAAAAAAAGAATAGTAATCAATAACATCCCCTACATTATCAGGGAGGTTTAAAAAAAATGGTAAAAATAACAGAATTAATAAGTATTAAAGGACTGATAATAGCAATACCCTTAGCTTTTATAGGCACTATATTAGCCAGTACCTTCTTTCCTAACTTCTATATAGAATTTCTATTAGGACTAGGATTTGGAGCATTCTTTATAGGATTAATTAACTATACAGATACTCCAAAAACCCTAAGAACAGGAGTTTTATTAGGCTTCCTATATAGCCTCCTCTCCATAGGAAACTTAGTAGATTTTATAATTTTCCTAGTAGGATTTATCCTCATGGGAATAATAGGAGGTTATATAGGAGTATGGGTAAGGAGAACTTACATCAGCATCTGGAGAACAGATAAAACTAAAGTTTAATCTTTTTTCTCTGCTTGGATCGCTCTCATTAAGAAATCATTATTTTTCTTACTCATATCCCTCAATTTTTTCTTAGCATCCTCTCTACTTAATTTCTCTTTAAAGAAATCAGCAGGATCAGTATAAAACTCCACCATCTTAATTATTTCAGGAAAAAACTCTAAATCTATTTCTCTTCTACTTTCTCCTGTTTGTTGTCTGATATATTGCCCTGCTGCCCAGTGTCTTCTTTCTGTTCGTTCTCTGTTCCATTCATAATCATGCTCATGTTTAGATTCTGCATGTTCCGAAAATCTCCACTGGTTATATTTGCAGTTTTAACAGCTATTTCCATAGCTAAATCTATAGGGCATGGGATATGAGGCACCTTCTCTTTTAGCTCCTCCCTAGTCATCTTAGCATATTCAGGTTTTTCTTTCCTTTTCAGCACTATTTGAGCTATCTCCTCAATAATAGGACCAAATCTATTAACATTAAAATTGAATAACTGTTTATCCATCTCCTCCTTAGTTATTCTACCCCTACCTTTACCATTCACCCTTTTAGTTAGTTTAGCTCTGAGTTTCCTCTCCTCCATCTGTAGATCAAAATAGTCATATATTGCATCCATATCCCCAAATCTTAAAGGTTCTAGGATTAACTTCTCTCCATCTGGTAAACTTACTGACTCCTCTTTATATAACTTTACTGACAATATAGCCACCTCATTAATACTTTAAATTAAATAAAAAAAAATAGAAAAAAAGGGTTTTATGTTGCTGTTGGAGTTAATAGTATAGGTGATTCAGCTACTGAAATCTGTAAGTTAAAGCTGATATTATCTCCCTCTTTAACCCCTGGCAGATCCTTAGGTACTGCCTGGCAGGATTTAAAGTAAAACCTACCTACTACTGTATCTCCATTTTCAATAGGAATATACCCATACAGATCTTTAGGGGTATTAGGGAACTCATGAGCCTGATAACCAGTTTCAACAGTTCCAGATCCACTATATGGCTGCATCAATATCTGTTTAATAGGCTCCAAATCTCCCAGTAGGTTCTCCTGTTCTACTGTTACCTCCATAGCCCCCCATACAGTATTTTTCATTTTAGATCTAATCCTACCAGTAGTATTAGAATCCATTTTTATACCGGTTTTAATATCCTGAGCTATGTAAGGCTCTAATTCTGTTACACACTTACCATAAACTCCATCAGCACCCTCACTAGTAGGAGGGGTAGTTAGTTTTACAGCTCCGAATACCTGGAAACCTGTAGCTGGATCAGTTACTAATTCTATACTGGTTACATTTACCACAGTATAAGTAGTACCTTTTTTAGTCCTTATTGTTACATCTCCAGGCTGAGGGGTTATACTCAGGCTGTTTTTAGGATATATGGGGTAGTTTGCAGCAGGGAAAGTAAAGGTATCATTAGTACCATCTATAGTACCAGTAAGTTGTACCTCCTCTAACATAGGTATTCCACATACAAAACCCATATCTACACTATTCATAGGCTTAATAGCATCTATATTTTTAACAGGCATTTTATCTAATCCTCCTCTTTAGGCTGGTTTAGCCTTTTTATTCTCCTCATTTTCTAACTCATTAATCTTGTTTATCGCTGCCTCTACATCGTATCCTTTTATTTTACTACCATGATTGATAGCAATTCTTTTAGCTGTTTCAAAGTCTTTAAATTTACAGTAATGAGCTATATCCTTATCTAACTCTTTCTTATTCATTTCTGACAGTATAGCCACCTCCAAAAAAAAATTTAATATAATTTTTTAATGAAAATCAAGAAAAAAACAATTAAATACAAAGTAACCCTAAAATAGTTTCCATTTTATTAATATCATAATCACATTCTAACAGATCCTTCTGGAGAAATACCATGTCATCAGGATGTCCTACACATAAAAAAGTATTCTCCTCAATATTCCCTTTAATACTGTTAATCTCCCCATTATCTGGATTAAAACTCATAGGTCTAGAACAATCAATAGGTCTTATCCCCCTAGGAATATCCTCAGCAAAATCTAGATCTGCTAATTTTATTTTCTGAATCAAAGGGCTTAATTCTCTAGAAATGAATATATAACTATTAAAATCAAATCCTTTAAATTCCATTTTGGCAGGATTAATTTTATATAACTCAGCTAACCTATCCCTCAAACATTCTATCATTTTAACAAACATTCCATAGCCACCTCTTATTTTATAAAAAAAATTAAGCCTATGACCGGATTTGAACCGGCATTTAGTGAGTCTGCAACCCACCGCCTAACCAGGCTAAGCTACATAGGCAATTATTCTATGATTCAATTACAGTACTAGCCACCTTAGAAAGATCAAATAAGGTACCACATCCAGTACTAAGATTAGGTTTCTTAACATCTCCCCATGGAATAGTTCTGAAACTCTGAGGATTCTTAACCTTAGCCAGGGTTACATCAGTTCCAGGAACATCCTTAAATGGATTACTTCTCAGATATGCCTGGATAATATCAGCATCTTTAGTACATTTTTTAGCTGCCTTATCATCTAAACCAGGAATAACATGAATAATAGCACCCTGAATATTAATCATATTCCCTCTACCTCTAAGATAGGTGGTAAAACTGTTATCATAAAATTTAAGGTAAGCTAACTCCCCTGCAAACAAACTATTAGTTTTAGGTTTCCCTAGTACTACATTTCTAAATAATTTCTCAGGATCCTCACTTTCATCCCTAGGATCTGTTAGCTCTGCTAACATTCCCCTAAAAGTTTCCAGAGTATCCTCTAAATCAAACAGATACATCTTACCCATACTATAGCCACCTCTAATTTTTTTTAGCTTACTAATAGATCTCCAAACTCTGAGATCCTACTTTCCACATCAGCCTCAGCATTATAGAAAGCCTCCAGGGGAAAGTCATCCCCTCCCTTATAGCCCTCTGTTTTATTAACATAAACTCCCCCTAGTACAGTATTCAAATACCAAAACCACCATCTTCTCTGCCTTTCAGAGAATATAGGACCATATACAGCATGACCCCCTACTAGAGGATCCCACCAATCCACCTCACTATAAACAAATCCTAGGGAATCTGATAATCTCTCTACTGTTATATTCCGTTTAGTATTGCCCTGCCTTTCTGGTGCTATATCCTGCATACTGAATTTATATATATCCAGTACATCCCCTACAAACTCCCTCCAATAAATAGGAAAGTTAGCTTTAAGCTCTCTGATCCCAGTTTCATCTTTATAAGAGAACTTAACATATCCCATTCTACTCATCCTCTAAATCAGGTCCTGAAACTGTAAAAATATTAATCTTAGTACTACTCTTTTTATCCTCAGGGGTAGAGGCTAGAAAATCCTTTAAATACTCTTTAGCTTCTTTCTCCCAGGTTATAGCTGATGCTTTCCTGTTATCTTCATCACTATAATAATCATCTAATATATGTTTAGCTGCATAGAAAGTAGCAGCTCTTACTAAATTTTTAGGGATCTCATCAGGAATCTTACTCTCATCTACTTTGCTGTTTATCCAATCATCAGCAGCATTTAAACCCTCTTGCAGGATCCCCTCATATCTCTCATCCCCCCCTAAACCCTCTGAGATTGATCTGGTTTTAAATCGTACTGTATCCTCATCAGCATAAGCCACCTCTAAAACCTCCTATTCTATTGGTTTTATTCCTTTCAAATTCTTAACCAGGTAAACTATCTCCTCAGCTCCCTCTCCATTACCACTAGCATAACTCCAGGTTATAGTTAATCTCCTTTTCTCTGTCCTGCTCTTATCATTAAGGATTTGGTTATGTTCTGAGGGTATTACTAGAACATACTGAGGGCTGGAGGGTATAAACCTCTGAGTATCCACTATAAAAGTATCTGAGTTATCATCTAAGATACTGTAATGAGCTTCATCAGGAGTAGTAGCTAAACCATCCTCATCAAAAAAATCCAGTACTATTCTAAAGGATTTATTCTCATTAATCTCTTCCATACTCTCCCCTCCACTTATTATTTTTAATCTAAGTTTATTACTAAATCCCCTGGAGTACCCCCTGCATATTTACAGGTATCCCCCTGACTTACAGCTTTAGCTACTCCTAAGCTTCCATGAGCTAACATATTACCTCCCTCAGCAGCATCCATAATAGCGAAATAGGCAATAGTACCCCATGATCCTGATGCCTGAGGGAAAGTTATATCCTGAGCATTGCTTATACTGCCTGAGGCTGCATTATTCCAATCAGCAGCAGCAGTAGCTACTCTGGCATATCCATTACCACTAGGCTCAGCTAAACCAGCATTATCCTCCCCAGGATCAGCAGTGCTTAAAGCTATATAAGCTGTAGGTTTAGTAAAAGCTGTTTTCCCTACTATATGCTCTAAAATCTTATTCTCTGCATAATTACCAAAACTCCCACTCATAAATAAAAACCTCCCATTAAAAATTTTAATCTATTATCCTAAAAATAATCTTAGATTGTTTTATTTTAGATTTAACAGTATTATAGAATATTTTATATTTTATTGATGATTGTTTGAAAGTTATATTACATAATATCTCCTTAAAATTAATGATATAAGTTAAAATAACTGATGTATAACTAGTACCTGTAATAGTAGCAGCTAATAACATAATCCTAGATAATCTGCCAGTAACATTAACTACTCCAGTAATTACTCCTTTTAATAAGGTGATGTATATCATATTTGCAGTTAAACTAGAATCAGCCTCTACTCTCCCCTGGAGTCCTCTTATACCCTGTAACATCCCCATAATTGAGCTGATACCTGAAACTTCTGAAAGGAATAACATCCATTTACTCAATTCTCCAGTAACTGTACTTTCTCCTGTAGTTTCAGAATCTAAATTAACATTCCTACTTATTTCTCCAGTACTATTAGCTGCTGTTACTATATTAGAATTTAATTTAAGACCTCTACTTAAATCTCCTGTACTATTACCTACTACTTGAATATTAGAATTTAATTTAGTCAATCTTTCCAGGATCCCAGAGCTAAAACTACCTCCTGTACTCTCTGAGAGGATCCTGATTACCCTGGATAAACTAGCAGAATTAGATCCTACTCCTCCCATGGAAGACTCCATTTCTAGGATTCTACTAATAGATCCTACTATACTACTTGAACAGGTAACAGCAGCAGCTATAGATCTAACTCTTTTTAGATCTCCAGAGATTGTACTCTGAGCAGATATAACTCCTACTATTCCCTGAGTAACTGCTGATGGTGTTACAGTTAATGAGGTTGATAAGGAGGCTGCTGCGGCTATGCTACCATCTAAATATTTTAAAAAGAATAAATAAGGATAACCCTTATTATGATTGTTATTTTCAATAACCCATATAGGGGTATTAAAATCCCAGTTAGTATAGGTATTTTGATCTTTCATTTGAGCAGTAGTTTTACCAGTACCTAAAGCACTATTAGCCTGGTTACTAGTTTGAGTATCCCAGAAACAATCAGTAGCAGTACCTGTATTTATACTCCCTACTAATCCCCCTACATTATTATTACCAGCTACAGCCCCCATACTATAAGAGTTAGTTATGGTTTTAGAGTCTTGCCTTCCTACTAATCCCCCTGTATGACCATAACCATTAACATCCATTCTACTATAACAATTAGTTATTTTAGCCATACAGATACCAGCTATCCCTCCTGCATAGTTAGGAGTACCTGATACTGTTAAAGTTCCTATTGATAAACTGTTTTTTATCTCAGAGCTAGTATTACTCCAAGTAGCAGATCCAGCTATCCCTCCAACATAATTAACTCCAGAGATAGCTCCATGGTAAAGGCACTGATCAATAGTTAAAAGTAAATTATAATCATAAGTACCCCCTAACATACCTCCTACTCTATCTCCAGTACCTGATATATCACCTAATACTAAACATCTGTTTATACTAGAAGTACTATTCCTAAGGTATCCTATCATGCCTCCTATGCTCCCTCTGCCTGATACATTACCTCTCTGCATACAATCAGATATAGCAGCATTATAAGCATATCCTATAATCCCCCCTAAATTATCTCTCCCTGATATTGATTTGGTACTTATACATTTAGAAATAGTTAAAGCATAAGCTGAGGCTACAGGCTGCCCTCCTATTATCCCCCCTACACTATCTGAGGTACTGGAGGCTGTTATACTTATATTTTTATTATTTAATCCTGCTACTGTACCCCCATTAAGCACTCCTCCTATGAATCCTCCTATATTATTACCTGTACCTACTACAGATCCTGAGACTGTAGCTGTTCCAAAAGTTACACCTGATCCATAACCCCAAACTCCAGCTATACCCCCTATATTAGTTCTCCCTGTAACAGTTCCAGTATAACTAACAGAGCTAAAAGTAGTTATTCCAGTATAACCTATAATCCCCCCTACCCCATCTCTGCCTGTTATATTAATCGCTACAGATCCATTATTTATAGCTGAGGTATAGGCTGTACTTTCATTTTTACCTACTACCCCTCCTATATTATCCGAGGTACTAGATACACTGATAGATAAAGTATTAGATATGTCAAAACCAGTTATAGTAACTCCATAAGTTATAATACCTACAGCTCCTCCTATTTGGCTTCCTGTGGCTGATATAGTACCTTCAATTGTGAAAGATTGTAGAGTTACCTGAGGATACCCATATCTACCAAATATCCCCCCTATATAATTAGCTCCTGTTATATCTGCATTTACTGAACATCCTAAGCTATTCACTTTCTGGCAGTATCCAGCTATCCCTCCAATATAATCAGTACCAGATAAATCTGCTGTATTGGTACAATTGTTTATAGCTCCAGATCCTCCTGTAGCTTCATAAGCACCTATTACTCCTCCAAGATAAGATGAGTTAGCTTTTATACTACCTGTAACTAAGAGGCTTGAGAATACTACCCCTCCTGTTGAACATCTCCCCACTACCCCCCCCACATAACTTTTACCGGTTATGTTTACATCTGTTAAATTTAAATTAGTTATACCTACAGTAACATATCCAAACAATCCCACATTATCAGTAGTAGGTCTGTTTATATACAATCCAGAGATTTCATATCCATCTCCATTAAATCCTCCAGTAAATTTAGTAGTAGCCTCCCCTCTAGGCAGCCATCCAGCACCCCCATTATAATTAGCATCCTGAGTAGGAGAGGCATCAATATCAGCACCTAATTTATAATACTTATCTAAAGTATAGGGTGCTGATCCTAATAATTCTAGATCACTAAATGAACTAAGAACATATGGATCAGCCTGAGTACCACTACCACTAACCAATTATAGCCACCTCTTATTTTATATTAAATAAAATTTAGCAGCCCATTAGGCTGCTCTCTCAAGTATTAGTTCTATTGCTGCTGCTGGTACTATTTGACCATCACCTGTTTTTGCTTTAGCCAGGCTGAGTACTGATCCTGCTGCTATATCTGCATTGCTAACAGTACCTAAGCTAGTATATTTGTAAGCATCAGCTACATTAGTACTATTAAATGTTTTAGATGCTATTACAGTAGTACCTGCTCCATCATTTCCTTTATTTATTAGGCTTAAAGCTGCATAGTCTGTAGCTTGTCCAAATTGTGTATCAGGGATTATCCCTACATCTATTACTTTAACAGCTTTATCTATATAGATTAAAGATTTATCCCAGGTATCTCCTGCTGCTCCATCAGCAGGGATCCTTATTACTTCTTTAAACTGTTTAGTATTAGTATCTAGTTTATCATAGCTTATAGCAGCACTATGAACTTTATCAGTAGTTACAGCTCCATCCTCTATTTCGCTAGTTCCTACTGTACCTCCTACTCCTGTATGTTCATAGATATACTTAATTAAATTGTATAGGGCTTTGTTCTGGGGTATTTTTCCATATACTATACTTTTCCAACTGGGAAAACTCCAAGCCATTTATAGCCACCTCCATATTATTTAAAAAAAATATTATATAAAACTAAACCTTTATGTTGGTTTAGCTTTATTAAGCCAGGCTACAGTAGCTGCCTCCTCATTCTCATAGGTACAATCCCCTCTCATGCTGAGGACATTCTTAATCTGCCTGTTATCTATATCCTTCTGGTTTTCTATAGTAACCTGCCTCCATAATCCCCATGGCATATTACTAGGTTTACTCAGGAGAGCAGGGATCTTAGATACTGTAGTAAATGTAGTGTCATCAAAGGCAGGAACTGAAACTATAGGAATATTCTTATACACTACAGGAGCATTACCTGTAATAGCATTATCCCCTAATACAGTACCTCTAGCTGCTAATATATCTCGGTACATATCCTCCACATCAGCAGGAACATAGAACCTGTAATTAGTCCTATCAGATAAGTACTTGTTAGGAGTAGCTTTCATCAGAGCTTTAAAGATAGCTATAGGATCATAATCCCCATCACTATCTGTAGGGTTAAAGTCTGCATCATCAGCTCCAGTAGTAGATTCAAGTCCATAGATCTGATTACCAGCTTTTTTAAGCCATCCATTCCCTATACTCATGATCTTACTAACCCTACTAGTACTCCAGGTAATAGCACTATCCATATATAGGAAAGTTTTTTCTATATCCCTACTGGCAGCAGCTCCAAACAGATCGATAGTAGTGTTTTCAAAGGCTGCCTGTTCAAGGTTATCCTCTAAGGTGTCATAGTCTAACCTTAACCTGGCTATTAATTCCTTAGCTACCAGGGTGTTAGTTTTAACCTCTACCTCTGCATCATTTGATACTGATCTTTTATTTCCATCAGCATCTCTACCAGGTTCCAGGATTCCATCATTCATTTCTATCCTGTCTATATTTTTCTGGAAACTTTTCATAGGCTGGTATCTTGCCTCATTCAGTATAGGGCTGGATTCAGCCACTACCCTTACAAACCTATCTAATTTCTCAACATTGAGGATCCCTTCATCTAGATCCCCTACATCCACTAATTTAAAAGCTTTATTATTCCATATTGCATCTAACATTTTTGTAGCTGCGATCATATAGCCACCTCCAATTTAATATAAAAAAAATTTAACAAACTTTTTTTAGGCAGTCCTTTTACCCTTTTAAAGGTCTGCCCATACCATCCCTGCCAATCCTCTCCATAAAGGATTTATTAGCAGGTTTCTTTTTACTAGAACCCTCCGGCTCTTTTAAACCGTTGCTATCTACAGGTTCCCCTAGTTTTTCTTTAATAGATGCTAGTTCTCCCTCTAGTTTTTCTACTTTTTTCTCTGAGGTTTCTAGTTTTTTCTCTAGTTCTTTAGTAGCTGCTGGTTTAGGTTTAGGATCTGATTTAGTAGAGTTATCTGTAGGCTCTGTTTTAGTAGGTTCTCCATCAGGCTCTGATTTAGTAGATTCATCAGGATCTACATCTTTTAGAACCTGGGCTTTAATAGCATCTATCCCCTCAGTTAAAGGTTTTAGTTTCTCATCTAACCTCTTATCCACTTTCTCATTAAACTCATTCTCATCCATTTTATCTACCTCCATTAAAAATTTATCTACTACTGTAGGAGTAGTAGGATCTTTCCTCTCCTCAGTAGCTCTATTTAATAATTTATTTAAGTCATCTAAGCCTTTACTGATTTTCTCTTTAATGTTCTGTATCTGAGTAAAAGTAGTATCACTAAAGCTCCTACCTACCTTACTAGCAGCTTTAATACTGGTAGCTATGGCATTAGGAACACATGGATTATCCACTAAAGCTATACTTACAGCTACTGGATCATCTAACTCATTAATTAAAACTCTCTTATCAGCACCAACTAACTCACATATCTTAATAGCTCTCTTATCAGCACTAAGAAGCTTTAACAATTCATCAGCATCTTTCCTACTAAGGTAAGATCCACTAGCTCCAGTAAGTGTACCCTCCTCTACCTGCTGCCAGGTAGCATCATCAGTAACTTTAATAGTAGTCATCCAGGTACCCCTAGGGAGGGTTACAGTTTCCCCTTTAACATTAGTAACAGTTTCATCAGCTTTAGTAGTCCAGTTCTCTACAGATTCACCAACTATATCCCCTGTACTGTTTAATATGTGCATTTTATCAGCTAACCGGAAGTTAGCATTATACTCTCTACAGAATTTAGCCACTTCATCCTCTGTAAATATTTTCTCTCCCCTGTTAAAATCACAATCAGCACAGCCAGGGAGCATAACCGGGGTAGTAACCTCTCTCTTTACTTCATCCTTAGTAACAAACCCCATTTTCACAGCTTCAAAGGTTTTAACCTCTACTACTGGAGTAGGTTCTCCTAAGATAACATTCCCATCACTATCCATGGTATAGGGAAAGTTAAATAAAGCTCTGCTATACTCATAAGTTACAGGATCCTCAGTTCCTACTGATGCAATGACATGATCAGGATAAGTAGCCTGGATATAAACATACTGATTAACACCTAACATAGAGTTAATAGCATTCTTTATTTTAGATTTTAACTCCTCATAACTACCATCAGCCTCAGCATACTTAACAGCCTCATAACTAGTAACCTCTTTAACCTCTACAGCCTCCCCTAACTCCAAACCTTTCTCAGAATTAGTAAAAGGTACCTTAAAATTTTTAGCAGTATTGAAATCATATATTATAGATTCTCCTGCTGTTACTGGTGCCTCTGGTATTATATCCTGTACCCATATATCACTATTACCTACCTGATTCTCCCTGATCTGAGAATCAATCTGATCCATTAGTTCATTGAAACTCCCAGGTACAGCAGCTTTTTTACTACCTTTCAAAATATAAACCTCCTTTACAGTTAATCCAAAAAAAATAGAAATAAGAAAATAATTTTAATCAGTTTGTAAAGCTCTCCTATGACATTTAGGACATTTACACCCTGCTAGTTTACCTTTATACTTACCCCTTTCTGAGCATTTACCACCATCTTTTTTTATCTGCTCCAGGATCTCCTTTAGGGTAGAGTAATCATCAGTTTCATAACCACATACACAATAAGCAAACATCTAAAATCCCCCCTTTCTATGTGTAATTACTTTCTAAACTAGCTAATCTAATATTCATGAATCTGCATCTACACCATGGATGAGGTTCTACAGGCTCATTCCAGATACTATAAGGGCTGTTAGCCTCTAATTCTAGGCAGGTTTCACATACCTTATCATCTCCAGCAGAGATCCAATCTCCTATAAGATCTCCTAGTATGGCTGCTCCTAGTTCCAGGGTTAAAAATTGTCCTAACTCTGTACTTTTAAACCATCCATACCATCCTGTTTTATCTAATCTCTGCTGAGCTTCGTTAAATGCTCTGTTAATAAATGAGAGATCTGGTTTATAATCAGGTCTGGTAAGCCCATTAAGATCCTCTAATAATATGCCCTGTTTGAGCTTATTCTCCAGGGTAGTTAGTATATCTTTTATACTATGGTTCTGCTGTTGTCTTATAAGGGCTAAATCTCCTGATGAGGGATTTTGTTTTTTAATCTTACCATCAATAGCCTTTAAATCTTGATTAGCCTCTGTTACAGCTTTACTAAAAAATTTAGCTGTATATTTATCTACAACATTACTAGCCTTAGTATCAGCATCATTTATCAGGTCCTCTATCTTACTGAATTTCTGATCTGAGGTTAATTCTGTACTCTCTGCTATTTTGGTACAGGCTGCAAATATACTACCTATCAGAGCTATTATTTCATTACGATAATCCAGCTCCTCCTGAGTAGGTTCTCCCTCTCCTGCATCTGGATCAGCTTCAAAATCAGGATCATCTGTAGCATCTTTTAGAGCATATTTAGTAGGGTAATCTTTACAGATACATTTCTCAGCAGATTTAGGTTTTTCCTGTAAGTTTTTTAACTGCTCTGCTGAATACCTTACCTTTTGAGCTATCTCCTTCCATGGATTCATATTTTATAGCCACCTCATCAATCTGCTCCCCTAAATCTTCTAATATTTTAATTACCGGCTCAGGTATAGCTCCCTCTGGCTGGTAATCTATAGCTTGTCCATTTATATAGTGAGCATTCATAGCAGGATGATCAACCTCTTTAAGCCCTAACCGATCTCCCCATTTTCTAATAAACTCATTAGGAGTCATACCTCCATTAGTGATAGCTAATGTGCTGAGGTTCATCTCCTGAGTTTCATCCTCTGTATTTATGCTGATTAACTTGATTTTATGATCTGTAATCCCCAATCCATTTTTTATAACATGGATATTCAGGTAAGCTTCCAGTAACCTCTGATCTGGAACTACTGTACCCTCTTTATAATTCTTTTTAGTTTCAGATCCTAAGTTTCCCCCTAAACTGCCTATTGGTAAAATACCTGCTCTGTAAGGATCCATCTTATTAGCTGTAACTATTTCATCCCTATTATCCATCCTATACAGTCTAAAAGCACTTTCTTTAACCTCTACAGATAACCGTTCAAATTTAACCTCTACATTACTGGATTCTGTAGCTGTATCACTAGTAGGAATACTAATAACCATGGTACTATGAGGCTTCTCTATTATGCTCCTCATCTGATCCTCTATCATATTCTGCATAGTAGATCTGCCAGTAGGTTTATTAGTTTCAGGATCTAGTATGGGTTTATCCTCAAAATCTCCAGTAATAAAGATAGCATATTCAGGGATCCCATAGTTACGGAAGAAATAAATATTATATTCTACTGCTGAAATATCCCCTATAATTGTTTTTAGGGCTGGTACAATATCAGGAGAACCATAATAGGTACTGAGAGGGGTATAGTTAATATCAAAAATGATTTCTGTAGCTCTCTGCTGAGGGGGTAAGAAGCCTAAAGGATATTCTATACCTGTATCTTTATCTACATCTTTACCATATCCGATCCTTTTAAACCATCTTTTTTTAACCCCATCCCATGACTGGAGGTATTTATTCCCATCTTTATGTATTCTGAAAGTATGGGAGGGTAGATGATTTATCCTCTGGAACTCACTAGCTGCCAGGTTTCCTATTCTTAAACATTCAAGTACTCCCCATCCTACAGCAGCTTTATCTGTACTGCTCCTGGTAAGTACCTCCTCAAATACAGGTAAACTATTATTTATTAACTCCTGGATCCGATCCTTATTAGCAGGGTTAGGCTTATCCCCTACTCCCTGTATCAGGTATCCTAATCCTCCTACATCAGTTCCCCTTTGTTTTACACATCGTGCATGATATGTATTCAGTTCTAATAATTTGATTAAGGCTTTAGGATTGTAAAGAGGTTCTTTAACTCCATCTATGGAGTAATCAAACTCATCCTCTTTTAATCCTCTGCTCTCCTCAATCTCAGGATCTGCTGATTTAATAGCATACTGTTCTAATGTTTCAGTTAATACTACTGATCCTCCTTTAGTAGCATAAGCATAAGGTTTACCAGTCATTATCTAGCTCCTCCATAAACTGTAGCTCTTTTCCTTATTCTAGTTAGCTGAGAATAAGCACCTGATGTAGCATCTACCTGATCCTTCCATTCTCCCCCTGGAAAGAGAGTATGCTCCTCTATAAATTCTTTATTCCATCTCCCTCTTAGGAGATACATGTTATTAATCTCTATATGCTCTGCTACATTCTCAGCTCTATCCTCTTTACTTCCAACTTCTCTAATGAGCTTAAAATTATATCCTAATAATAATCTGCTGTATGTTAGTTCCTGGTCCTCTGAGGCTTGACCTGGATCTTTACCTCCTCTGATCCAGAAAATATTAGGTTCATCATACCATTCTCCCCATCGTTTCCTATCACTTTCAGCAGTTTTAACTACTTTTTTCCTTACTCCTGCTGGAGATTTTTGGAAAAATTTACTATCAAAACACCATAGATCCCTATCCTCTGTAATTCCTAGGAGTACTCCTGCTGTTCTAGCATATTTACCCCCTGATTTCATGGCTTCTTTTTTCTTTTTACTGGCTAAATCCCACCATCGGATCATCCTAATTAGATCCTCTGGAGGTTCATCTTTAATTTTAAACCATGATTCATGAAACATATCCCCCTCATCTTCTATAGGGGTACCCATATACTCACTAAGCCATGATTTATGAGGAGTCCTCCCCTTTTTAAGGGTTAATTGTTTTAGGGGGTGTAAGTCTTCGCATAAGGCAGCTCCTTTAGCCCTATGCCAGAGAGTAGTTCCATTTAATTTTAGTATTTCTCTTTTTGGAGCTATAGCTGGTAAATTTAATACTACCCATTCATCATTATCTAGGATCTCATTTCTCTGAAAAACTTTAAGAGCCTCTTCTATTGTTAGGCAGTCCTCAGCTTTCTGTATCCTTCCTGCTAAATCAAATAAATCCCACCGAGTTTGAATCAGAGCCATTATGCCCTTTTTACTCAGCCTAGGATCAGCACTATCAGTATAAAATTCATAAACATTCTGCTGGATTACTTTACTTCTAGCTTCCTTTCTGCCTTTATGAGGATCATCTATTGTAACACAATCTCCAGGGAGTCCTGTAAAAGCCCCATCACTTCCAGCAGTACTCATACTCCCCCTATATCCTTTTAGCTCCCATTCATTAGCAGCCTGTTTAGATGGATCTAGTTCTAAATTAAATAGGGGTTTGAAATATTCTTTAACTAACTCCCTAACTCTCCTACCCCATCTGTTAGCTACTCCTGCCTCATAACTAGCTAGTAGGAGTCTATCATCAGGGTGATTAGCTATCTGCCAGGCTTGAAAATACTTACTTATTAGCTCTGATTTTCCATGTTGAGGAGGCATACTCACCATGAACCGGGTAAACCACCTGGCATCTAAATATAAAAGAAATCTGTTTAATAATCTAAGATGAGGGTAAAAATTCCATACATCCCTAGTATAACCTGTTAATACCCCTGCCATAGTAGCAGGACTAATCAGAGCTTGAGAAGACTTTACTGATAAACTCTGTAGCATCTGCTCTAAGGTTTGGGTCCTGGAGGATGATCTTAATAGGTCCATCACTCTCCCCCCCTACATTCTCTATTCTCTGTTCACTTTCTGTTTTTTCTACAGATCTGCCTAGAGCTATGTTACCCTCTTTTTCATAGTTGAGAGCTGCATTACTTAATTTAGTTATATTATGATTGTCAATACTAGGATCATCTAATCTATCATTAACTAGTTCTAATCCTTTAGTAGCTATGTCTAAGTTTAGTAAATCAAATTCTACAGCTTTATTACTAAACTGTTCTATCTTTTTCTCCTCTATTCTATTGTTTTTTTTAGTTCTGAATATCTCTCTTTTTTCTTTCCATTTTTCTTTACTGGATCTGTTCATTAATGTTTTAATTGCAGGTCCATACTTCTCTGATAACTCCTCATGAGATGGGTAATAAAACTCTCCATCCTCATTAGTTAATCCCTGGATAAAATCATTAGTAATTGAATCCCAATCATATTTAGTAGCCATAAGGGCATCCCTTCCTTTATTTGATATAGAGATAGATCTCATGGATTAATCCTAGTAAGATTATGAGCAGGATACAATCAATTAAAATAAATAGTATTGTTAGGCTCCAGCCTATAGCATCCATAATAGCCACCTCTAAATAAATGTTGTATAAACTTTAATTGCCTCTATAAATATTGTGAATACTGCTCCCATGGCAGCACCTATAAGAATTAATTTAATACTATCTTTAAGCTCTCTCTTTTTTTGGTTTAAACCTAAGGCTCCTTTTATTTCAGCTATTTCTACCATGACCTCAGTTAATAGCTGTCTTATACTTTTATCCTCAGCCTCAGCCTTCTCCCCAATCTCATGAGCTTTAGCCCTAATCTCCTGTAATTGCTTATCCCTCTCCCCATTCTCCTTACTTTTAACTCCAAGAGCATCCTTAACTATTTCTAACTCCTCTGTTAAAAATGTGAATAAATTACTCCCTTTTTTTAACTCTCCCTTAATTCCTTTAACAGATCTACTTAACTTTAAAAAATCCTTCTCATGAATACAGTTACTATTATTACAATCCCCATCCCCCTCCATACTATAGCCACCTCTTTATTTAAAAAAAATTAGTTTAAGGGTTAGATTTTATAACCCTTTCTCTAACTATTCTCTTTGCTATCTGTACTCTCTGCTCTGTAGTAATCTGATATAGTACAGCAAATACTAGAACTGCTATAGGAACATAAACAGCAGGTATAGCACCCATTATAACAGCCTGGTATAGTATCACTATAGGAGCTACAGCATATACCACATTCAAGATCCAGGTAACATAACCTAACCTTTTAATAGTTTCAACTGCCTCAGTAACTCTCTTATCACTAGCATACTTACTCAGTATAGCCAGGAATAGCTGTACTGCTATTAACAGCTCTGGGCTGTAATCATTAACATAACCTAAAATCACTACCTGGAAAAACAAAATAACAGGTATTAAAGCTAACAATATTGTAGTAATCCAATCAAAAAATTTAAGATTCATCCTAAAAAAACCTCCCTTTTTGAAAATATTTTTTTTTTATAATGGAGCTGGGAAAAAAAATTTTATTATATGAGGTGATTTGTTGGCTGAAAAAACCAGCTCCAATATAAAAAAAGTGATAGAGTATTAGCCACCTCTAAAAAGGGGGAGATACTCAGGGATCTAACTAGTTACTCCAGAGAGGGTATAGAAAAATAAAAGGAGTAAATAGTTAAATAATTTTTTTTTAGAGTACTCCCCCTTACTATATATATGCTACTTAGTGAGAACATCCCAAAAAAAAGGGAATATATAAAGGCTTTAAATCCAGTATAACCCTCCCATATTCTCTCTAGAAAATAGTAGGAAAAAAACTCCTAAAAATCTCCCAAAAAAATCCCTGGAACTAGGGATATGTTTTACAATTTAAAAGTTAATAATTAAATAAAATAATATATTATTCATTCTCTTTTACCTTAGGAGTTAATGGATGATCAAGTAAAAAATACCCTAATCGCTCTACAATCCTGGTATATTTTTTATCAGTTAAACCTATCCCTTTAAGGAACTTGTTAGAACCTATGTTTATTTTTCTATGATCTTTTCTCATTACATATACTGCTAGGGCTGCTATTATTATTTCATAGCTACAGTTTGCACATAGATCTTTTAAGCTGATGTTACTGATGATATGTTTTATACTTGTTTTTTGCCAGGCTGTCATCATGAACTCTGTATTTACTACTCCTATGTATCGTATGTACTGGGATTTTCTGTATTCTTTTGGATCTTCTTTTTTGGTTTCATAGTATTTTATTAGTTTGCCGATGTCCTGGAACTGTTCATTTTTTACTCGTTCTCCTTCTATTAATTTTGTACTAGTAACCTCTGCATTTAACTCTCTCTTTGATACTAAGCATCCTGGTAGTTTATCATTAGTTACTATGTTAATATCAGCCACCTCATCAATATAACTTTCAAAATAGTATTTATCCCCCTCTCCTACATGGTGGATTAGTACTTTTTTTGTTACTATTCCACAGTTTCCACAGAACCAAACCCCCTCTTTAATATCTTTTCTTTCTGTTACTATGTTGTTACATCTTTTACAGATTGTAATCTCAGATATTAGTTTTTTAACCTCTTTTCTGGAGGTTAATCTGGGAGCTAGGCTAATTGTATAGCACCCCAACTATACTTATCCTTTCTACTCATTATAGCCACCTCTAATATTATTTTTAGTACCCTATTTTTATCTGTTAGTTGATTACTTATTTAATACTATCCTTTTATTATAAAAATAATACTTATTCCAGGGATAGTAATCTAATCAAAAAGCTTAAATAACTCTAAAAAACAGAAAAAAAATAGGGTATAGAAACAAAACTTTTTTTTATTAGAGATATAGCCACCTCTATAAAAAAAAAATATATTTATACCCAAAAATTTTTTAAGAGCCTGGAGGGGATAAACCCTAAACCCCTCCACCTCTTAAAACCCCTACTATATCAAAAAGAATAATAAAACTAGTTTTTACAATTAATATGCTCCATCATAATCTTACTATACTTATAAGTATGCACCCTCTCAATATCTCCTACCTCTAAAAAATCATGATATTTACAGGTTTCCATCAGCTCCAGGATCCTATTAAACCTCTCCCTCTCATCTGAATAAATAATCTCACTATAAAAAGTAACGATATGATAACTACCATTCCAGCTTATATCTAAATCATGAACTCTTAAAAAATTCTTATCAGCCACTTTAAAAAATAACTCCTCAGCTACTAACTCCTCCACTTTCATAAATAAAGGGATCATCTCCATTTTTATATCATATAATTCATCCTCTAATTTAATTAACTCAGCATCTATCCTATTATACTCCTCCTTTAAACTTACCCTCATCCATCCTATACCATCCTCCCCTTAACCCTTCTATCAGTTATCTCTGAATTATTTAAATAATAATTTTTCATTTGATCATAAGCTTCTTTCCTGAAAAAAATCCTTAAAGTTCTAATATCAAAATAACCAGGAGCATCTGGATTCTCTTTTAAATATTTAGCAGCCCTCCTCTCTGCATCCTCCTCCTCATCCTCTCTTATTTTCCTATTCCTTTCCCTCATAACTTTAAGCTCAGCAGGGATCTCCCTCATATCTCCACTACCTCAATTAATTTTATAATATATTTTTTCCCTTTCTCTACCTGGATCCCATTAGCCTTTAAATCTATACTTTCTCCCTTTTTACATACTCCATTATAGAGCAGTTCTTTAGTACTATAATCATAAATAAACCAATTAGGCATTATTAAAAACCTCTTCTCATATCATCCAGTATAATACTCATATTTTGGTTTATATATTGGTTTACAGCCTTTTTATATTCCCCTGGTATTTCTAAACTATTCACTAACTCTATGAACCCATTATAACTACGAATACTATTACCATACTTATCTACCATATCTGCCAAACTATATTTATTAACATTCAGTTCTACTACCTTCCCATTATTTAAAGTAAATCTAAACTTTAACCCATCAAATACATGAATAATAGTAAAAGATTCTACTTCTATTTTATAATCTACTTTTTTTAAATCCTTTTTATCCAGGATCTCCAGATCTAAAACTGTTTTTATTTCTAAAGGTTCTACCTCAGGTATTCTTAATGGATCATCTTTCTTAATCTTTCCCTCCGGTAAAATCATAGGATCATGACACTCATAATAATCTATTTCTTTAATCCTATATTTCACTCCATTAAATTTAATTATATCTCCTTTAGCTAAACTAGCTTTATGCTCAATCTCTATCATAAAATCCCCTCTCTCTTATTATGATTATCACATTTCCAGCCTGTTATTAATTCCCCTAAAAAGAGAACTAGATAAACTGTTTTACCCTTTAAAGATTTAATTTTAATATTCCTTAAACAGGCTTTAATTTCAGGATCACAAAAAGAGCAGAATAAACAGCATCCAAATAAACTAGTTCTATCAATCCCTAAATTAGGATACTGCTGGTTAAACCAGTTATACAATAATCTCCAGTCAAATCTAGGCTCATCAATTAATAATTCAAAAAATTCTATTATCTCTTTATCAGCTTCAGGATCCAGCTTAAACTTTATACTAACTTTCCCATATCCAATTTTAGTATCTTTTTTTATTCTTTCAAAATCTATCCCCTTTTTAGCTGTAACAGTACAAATATTTGGTTTAAATTCCTGAGCTTTATAAACCTCTCCATCTATTATTAACCCCTCTTCTTTAACCATCCTATAGCCACCTCAACTTTTTTCTTTAAATATTCTCCTATCCTCTATAAATCATTTATATGGATAATAAATTAAATTACATGCCATCATAAGCTCTGGCAGTTTATCTCTCCAAATCATATTATCCCTTTTTATCTGCTATTCCCAGGGCTTCCTTATACTCCCTGTTCTCCTCTTTTAATCTCTTATTCTCCATGGTATTCTTTTTATTATGTTCTAATAACTCAGTAATAGTTTTATTCTGTTTAGTTTTCATTTCTTTTATTTTAGCTTTTAATTTTTTATTCTCCACCTCCAACTCCTTACACCGTTTACCCTCTTTTTCCAGATCTACCCCCTCTACTATAACATTCTTTTTTAATAATTTTTGTATTATACTGTTATAACTCTCTCCTTTCCTACCCCTCCTGGTTAGAGCTTCATGGGTACCTGTTTTAACCTTAATCAACTCATCTAACTTATCTTTAGTGTCCTTACTTACCCTCATAGATTTTTCACTATATCCTTTATCCTCTGCCAACATTATCCCCCTCTTTACTTTTATCCTGTTCCTGCCTCTTTTTCTTAATTATTTCTGCATTCTTTCTCCATTTACTCTCTAACTTCCAATTATTCAAACTAATATAATACCCCTCTATCCAACTACAAACATCCTCCAATACCTCTAAAACTTCCTCATCCATTTACTACTCCTCCAAATAATAATCCCTCCTTTTAAATGGATTTTTAAAATTAGTCCACTTATTCCATACAGGATTAATTATATGTAAATCCTCAGATTTAATTTTAGGCTCGAATTTAGGACAATTATGCTTATTCATAAAACAGTTTAAACTATCCATAACAGGCTGTAAATCTTTTAAAATTTTCTCAGCTAACTTTCTAAAAGCAGTTAGTACCTGCTCAGCAGCCTCTCTAACTGGTTTAAAAGGATCCTTTAAAAGCTCCTCATTCCTTCTCCTGCTTAAAGCCTCAGTTCTAGCAGCCTTAAACTGTTCTTTTTTCCATTTTTTTCACATACCATTATTTATAGGTGTGATTCCAAAGTAACAAATCGCTAATAAATTATCATTTCTT
>LNGC01000002.1 GCA_001587715.1 Candidatus Methanofastidiosum methylothiophilum
ACCGCCCGATGCAATAACGATAACATTACTATCTACAAGTTTTTTTATTGCCATAGCTTCTGCAGGTCTTACTGGATCTGGGGATGGAACAACCCTCCTGAATGGTTTATCTCCAGTAGGCTTTACTTTTTTAATGACATGCCCTTTCATCTTCTTGTCAATATGATCTTGACCAGGTTTGGGGTCAATTACATATCCTGTATCAGCAGCAATTTTCTTTGCTTCTGCCTCTGTGAAAAAATTACCTACAGGTTTTGAAGGATCTTGGAAATCAGGGTCATCTTTGGATACTACTACTTGGGTTACAACAGTAGCAACTGGAATATTCATCTTCTTTTCTTTCATCATATTTTGAAGCGTCTGTTGTATCATATATCCTATTTGCCCCTGAGTCATGGCGCCTACAGCATCCATTGGCATTGGAGGGACAATATTTGCGGCAGCATCTTGCTGAACCATCAAATTTCCTGATTGCGGACCATTACCATGTGTGATAACGACTTCATATCCATCTTTTATTAATTTTAAAATAGCTTCACAAGCAATTTCGACGTTTCTGAACTGCTCTTCATGAGTTCCCTTTTCGTCAGCTTGTTTTATAGCGTTTCCACCAAGTGCAACAACAATAGTTTCGATAAAATCACCTTTTCCTTTTTAAAATTTAAAAATAAAATAAAATATTAAATTATACTCTTCCACCCAAAACGGCTGCTAGAACTCCCTTCTGTACGTGCAATCTGTTTTCTGCTTCGTCAATTACTATACTTCTTGGGCCATCAATTACTTCAGGTGTGACTTCCCATCCGTCTTTGACATCTGCAGGTAGACAGTGCATGTAGTAAGCATTGTTTGTCTTTTTCATCCTGTCAGCATTGCATGTCCAGGATTTTTCGACTTCATACTTCTTGAGTAACGACATGATCTTTTCTTCATCAGGCTTCTTTGTTGGGTCTTTTAATGTTGGAAGGTGGTTTATACTTGTCCAGCCTTTTGGATAGACAACATCTGCGCCTTCAAAAGCCTCATCCATATCATGAACGATTTCGAAAGTTGTTCCACATTCTTCTGCATTTTCTTTAGCATTTTTAAGAATTCTTTCATCAAGTGGGAATTCTTTTGGATATGCTACGGTAACATCCATGTCATATCTTGTCATAAGTTCAATGTTAGAATGTGCAACCGCCAATGGTTTCCATGGGCTCGGGGCTGTTGCCCAACTCATGACAAATTTCTTACCCTTTAAGTTGTGGGGCCCAAACTTTTCTCTCAAAGTCATAAGGTCACACAATGCTTGGTGTGGGTGGTACATATCACAATCCATATCTAGAACAGGTATAGAACAATATTTAGCAAAGTTTCTAATCATCTGGTTCCCAGCACCATAGACCATATTGACTGGTTTACCAAATACCCTAATAGCCAATCCCTCTCCATATCTGTCAAGAACTTGGGCTGTGTCTTTAACTCTCTCCCTTCCAGGGGCTGATTCCAAAGCATCAATTGGTGTGTAAGATGCTGAAGAGTCCAAGAACTGGGCATGACCTCCTAATTGGGTCATTCCTACTTCAAAAGAGTTTCTTGTTCTAAGAGAGGAGTTGTAGAACATCATAAAGAGTGTTTTTCTATCTAGAATCTGGGGCATGTGGCCACAGGCCCACATTTCTTTCAATCTGTCGGCAATAGCAAGGACCGTATCAAGTCCTTCTTTTGTCCATTCTTGAGTAGATATCATATCTTTTCCGGCTAACTTAGTTGCAGGACATACCATTTAAATTCCTCCATATTCCTAACATGCTTTTGAAAACGAGCATGTTGGACATCTTAGTATAGTAATTGTTCTATTTAAGTCTTTCGTTCAATCCTGATTATAAATATAAAAAAGTAATTAATAATCGATATTTTATTTTAAAAGCAATTTATATTTACTAAAATTGATAAATAATGATTTAATATCATGATTTGTTTAACTAAATAGAAAGTTCAACAACAGACGCTATGCCTAAATTAAAAAATATAAATATATATTCTAACTCTTCAAAAAATCCTCTATTTCTTTTGATATTTTTGATTTATCAAAGTTGGGCATATCGAATCCTGCACCTATTTCCTTCAATGGAGGAAGTCCCCTTTCCTTTATGCCTTCTTTTAAGATTTCAATGAATATGCCTGATTTATTAGTTTGAGGATAATCTCCCTTTTCAATTTCCGGTTTTCCTCCCCATCGAGGATCCGAACCACTTGACCTTACACCACACGATGGGCTACCATCAAGACCTATCAATACAACCTTACAACCATCTTTTATCAGCCCTTCCACTTGGTCTAAAACAGGCTCAATAGCCTTTTTTGAAACTTCTCTAAACTTTGGATTGTCATATTGTTCTCTGACATACCACCATCTTTTAAGTCCGGCATACACTGTTTCAGGGCATGGCAATTGAAGAATGCCATACTCATACTTGTGTAATAATTCTACTAAGTCCCATATCATATCTGGAAAAAATGCAAATCCATTAACTTTTGAGTTCTGATTTAATAGACAATTTGCAACTAGGGCCACCTTTCTTCCTCTCTTATCATGTTCAAGCAAAATACCACCATTAATAATTATTGTTTTAACTTTATATATGCCTCCTATATTATATCAACATTAGTAAAATTAATATAGGAAATTACATAATATAAGTATTAAGAGATGTCTTTATGTTTGTTCTCATAGTTGAATATATTGCTTGGAGCATTGGATTGATAGGCATAATTGTAATTGTTTATGGCAGTATTGTATCGGCCATTAAATTTCTTAAAGTGGAACATAAACGAATCAATGGGAAGATTTCATTAAAAGACACAGACATACTTAGATTAACTCTTGGAACTTACTTACTACTTGGGTTGGAGTTTCTTATCGCAGCTGATATAATTAGAACTATACTGAAGCCAAACATTGAAGAAGTTGCTATTTTAGGTGCAATAGTTGCCATTAGGACAGTAATTAATTACTTTTTAGACATTGAAATAGAAGAAGTACAACACCATCAACAGGAAAATGCAAATATTAAAGTATAATATTCTCATAAAAAATTAATTACTTAATAGTACCACAACATGATATATTAAATAAAAATAAAAAAATAAATTATTATCTGACTACTGTCACTCTGCAATGGGCAAATTTTACTACTTCACTTGAAACATGCCCCATGAGAAGCTTTTTTATACCCGATAGTCCTGTGGTGCCTATTATTATATGGTCACATTTTTCATCTTCTGCAACCTGTAAAATTGTATCAGCAACTCTTCCCAACTTTAAGATAGTTTTAGGCTTTACCCCTTGTTTTTCAGAATATTTTGCCATTTCTCTCAGTACATTGTTACCTCTTTTGCATATGGGATCTTCAAGCATACACTTGAGTTGCTCTTCAAAAAATGGAGAGTACCTCTTTATATCATCAGTTCCCTTAATTTTATCTTCCCAATCAGGGGTAAATCTGTCCATAGCTTCATATGTTAACTTCAATTTATCGGCGTCAACAACATGTAACATAACTACCTGGGCCCCCGTTTTACCTGCTACCCATGATGTGTATTCTACGGCTTTCTGAGAATTCTTTGACCCATCAACAGGGATTAATATTTTATTTATTGGTTCTCCATTCATAATATCACCATCATCTATACCGCGACTATGCTATATAAGTTTTTCTGTTATCCTAACTTTTTTAGAATAATCTAAAACATGATTATTATGCCTTATTATAATAAATCATAGATTAGCTAAATTAAATAATGATTATTAATTGGTCTTAAAATTAACAATTCAGTATAAAAAAAAATATAAAAAACTCATATATCCTAACCCAAAAACAAGTTAACCCAATAGAAATGATGCGGGGGAAGGGATTCGAACCCTCGAAGACCTGCGTCACCGGATCTTAAGTCTGTATTTTGCCTAAAACTAAAAAGGAGGCAAAATATGCTTTATTTTAAAAATAAACTTTATAATAAAGCTTTTTTTATATATAGTTTAGTCAATCTGGCCCTAAAAATAAGATACCTTGGAGGGAATCCCTTTGGAAGAAGATTTCTATAGGTTTCTTAGGGGAAATAAAAAACTTGCAAGCACAACATCAATGAATTTAATTACAAGGCTGCCAAGAGGATGGATGGATTGGTCTGAAGATAGACTCCACGAGTTCTATTTTGAAATACTTGATTCTAACAGACATTCCTCTTCAAGCAAACATAGTGCCCATTATGCAATAAAATATCTGTGCGAATTCAAAGGGTATAAATTTGATTATAAACCACCTAGAGTTCACCATAAGAGAAGACAATCAATAGAGCCTGAAAACGTATGGAAAATTTTGGACAAAATAGAAAATGATAGAGATTTGGCCTTAATTTTAACTCACCTATATACTGGCTTAAGGCCTACAGAAATTTTGGCCCTAAAAAAAGAAGATCTTGATCTTGACAAAGGTATTATAATAGTTAAAAATACTAAGACATATCAGGACCGCATAGTTCCAATTCACAAAAAACCTATGATGGCCTTGAGAAAGTATATTGCGAAAAGAATTGACGATTGCCCATCACTGTTCTATTCTGTCAGAGAAAAAACTCCAATGACTTTGTACGCATATAGATTTGCATTGAAAAAATATTGTAAAAAAGCTGGAATAAAAAGAGTCACACCTTACCAGCTCAGGCATACTTTTGCCACCCAGTTTATTGAAAATGGTGGAGATGTTCTTATTCTAAAAAGCATAATGGGCCATTCAAACATTAAAACTACTGAAGGCTATGTCCATGAGAATACGAGGATGATTATGAAGGGCTATGAGAAAGCATGTCCTGAATTTTAATTTTATTTTTCTTATTAAACGATCCTTTAACATTCCCCACTTCTATTAAAAGATAGAGCCGATTCTTTTAATGGGATGTGGCCTTAAAATTAGGACAAGACTGGACTAGGGAGAATGTTGGATACTACACGAGAAAGTACGAAATAAGAAAAACATAAAATTAAATATAAAAATTATTTTCTAATCTATCTCATAAATGGTTGCAGTTGCACTAATATAATCATCTGGAATTTGTCCAATTTTCCAGTTCTCCCCAGTAGTTTCGCAATAAAAGTATTCTTTTCCATTAATGGTGTAGTATGAAGCACTGTAATTAGGACTGAATTGTGGCAATAATACTCCAGTTGCCATATGCCCAGGTGGATTTATTAAGCATACATCTTTGCCCATTTCATTTAATAATGCTGCTAAAAGTATCGATGTATCTTCACAGTCCCCCGTCCTATCAAATAATGTTTGAGAGGGATAACGGGGGTAATCGTAGAAATCATCTTCTTTTGTAATAGTCTTATCGTCATAGCTATACTCTAATTCTTGAACGAATTTCAAAACTAGCGTGACTTTATCCTCATCTTTATACCCTTTGCTGATTTTACTAAAGGCTTGAGCTAGCACCTCGGATATTTTATCGTTTGGTACTACAAAACTAGTAATCCATTGATCTACACTATAGAACTCAGGCCTAGCCTCATCATAGAATTCAACTACATCAGAGGGTGCCTCCAACTCCCAAGTCCTAAGTAGGCCATTGTCATCCCAAGAAAAGTAAGTATATGATGTACCCCCACTTCCATTTGGATTAGTATCATATTTATCTGGAACGCCATCACTGTCCTTGTCAGATAAATTATAAAATAAATTCTCGACTTTTTGACTCCTTTTGTAGTAATGGTCTTTTGTTGGTTTTACATATGAAATTGGAACTGGCAAGACTTCCCTGACCACAAATTGTCCATTTCTAGCTAATACGCCTTCTTCAGGTTTGTAGATTATAAGAACATCATAGCCTTTAGCAAAAGGATCAGCAATCCATTCCCATTCACCTGAAGATTTTGACCAGTCAACAGTTGAAGCGCCCATATCGACAAGGTCTTTCACTATAGAATTTTCTATAGGCCCCCCAATTAATATTACATTCTTATTATTTGTGAACGAATTAAACTCAATATCCAGCTTTACAAGATTCTCCGATTTAGAAGCTCCCATATTGCTTATTGCTGTTGCCAATATATTGGCAGTTCTAACATCCACATCTGATGCTAACGCACCAACTACTATTATAACATTTGGAGATCCTGTGGATTGATTTATCCACCATGATTTACTGGGGCCATTAATATTTAATGAAGTATCCAGTGCATAATATCCGTTTTCTTTACTTGAATTTTGTTTTACAGCTTGATTTGGCGTAGTCTTTTGAATAGATGAACTGCTATTGCTAGATATCCTTGTGACTCTCATATAATGGTCGGTCTTAACGCATATGAAATAGTATCCTGTCTTGGGGATATTAAATTCACGTGGCAAAGAAGTCACATTTCCACCTTCAAAGTAACTGTCATTTCCTAGATAAGCATAGAAAGCAGTGAGATCACATCCGTCTTTTGGCGGAAAAGGAGTGATTCTACAGCTTACTTCGACTTTGATTATGTCTCCTTCTAAAAGATAATAGACTCCGCCATATACATTTCCAAATACTTGTTCTCTAATAGAAGTTAAATTTTCTCCATAAACTAATAAAAAATTTCCGATTGATAGAACTATCACCAATATGCATACTGTGCCAGATATTTTGTTTTTCATTTACTCACCTATCATTAATTTAATTAAAAAATAAAAAATTATAAATCCATATACTTCTTTTTCAATTGATTGAATTCTTCTTCAGTTATTGCTCCAGAATTTTTCAGCTCATTGAGTTGATGTAGTTTTGAAATAAGATCCTCTTTTTCTACTTTGTTCTCCTTATATGGACGTTCATTTGGCGAATCATAGCCTTCTGCTGAGGGCATATTGCCATAAATACCATTTCTGATATATTTTACTATGGCCTGAGCGTCTGAATGAGATACTGCAGGCAAGACGACCTCGTCGGAGGCAAATCTACTATTAAGATAAATCTCTGTTGTAAAAACTCCTTTTTTCATTCTAACATTGGAAATATCCTTGAAGTGGTAGTCATTGACAAATTTCTTTAATCCCAACAGATAAGGATCCCTGAATATAACCCTAAAGTTAGTCACATAAAGCTTGTTAGGAGTTGCTATAGATCCACCAGGCATGATTCTAGATTGTTGTGCGGCATAGATAATAGTTTCACCAGGCATCAATATGTTTTGAACGTCATTTTCAACATCAAATTCTTCCATCATATCCCCCTAATATTTAGATATCAATCTAAAATTCCCATTTTAGGAACATCTTGGACCCTATAATCAACAACCTTTCCACCTAGGGCTTTTAGGATATTGCTCTCTACATTATTTCCGCTCCAGTTATAACTGGCATAGTATGCTATGAATCTATTGTCTATTTCAATTTTGTAAAGCTTCACCCTGACTGTTTCTTTATCAGTTATATCCATCGGAGATATAGTTTTAAAACTACACCAAATCCAGTTCCATGGATCTGTAGCTTCTTTTTTATCTACAATAATTAGGGATCCACATGAAGTATACCCATTCTTTGTAGATGCGTAAAAAATTCCATCATATACTCCGCTACCATTCATACATGAAGCAAATTTGTATATATATCCGACTGCACCGGTCGCAGGACTAATAAAATTAAAAGTAGTAAGGAAATCATAACCACTGTCTATTTGCCCTAAACTAACTGACTTTATAGAAGAATCGGAGTTTCGGATAGTTCTTAAAACATCATCAGTTGAACTGAATCTTGAACTATACTTATCTGTATTATTAGTTGGAGTACTAGATTTATTTGTAATATTTGTATTATTATTACTGCTACAATTATTGATCTTAAAGGAACAAGTAGCACTAGAAGAACTACTACTTGAGGTTTTTCCAACTATTTTTAATTTTTCTGTGCCTGTTGGTCCTCCAACTGTACTTTTGAAGTAATATGTAGTATTTGTATTTATTTTTGTATTATTTCTAAGGTAAACAGTTTTTCCCCCAGTTGAATAATCAATTATATCAACATAGGCTGTAGTATTTGTTCCATAGCTTACCTTATAATATACGGTAATTGAATCTCCAATACAATATGTAGTTTTATCGGTCCATATCGATACTGTTGGACTATTACTATACCCAAAAACTGAAACTGGAATCAAACTTACTAAAATAAAGAAAATCAAGGACACTTTGAAATATTCCATAGATTTCATTTTCTTCCTCCATTTTATAACTAAATCAAATTAATATTTGTGCTTTCCATATATATAAGAATATGGAAAAAAATAGGGAAAATAAGGAAAGCCTAATTTTAAGGTCAGATTCGTTAAGTATTTATCTGAAATGGCTAATTTTCCTTAAGGCACTTATACAAACATCCGGTGAGGTAAGCCCTGAAAATCCCATATTTCAAAAAATATACTAAACATCTAAAAAACAAGAAATATCTATATAAAAAATATACATCTTAACTAAAAAACACCAAAACCAAATAGAAATGATGCGGGGGAAGGGATTCGAACCCTCGAAGACCTGCGTCACCGGATCTTAAGTCCGGCGCCTTAGACCATGCTCGGCAACCCCCGCTTAGAAAAATATCCAAGACTATCTCTTATAAAATTACCTGATAATATAAATCTTTAGGCAGTTTGTGTTGACACACTTGTATCCATCTCTTATTTTACCGTCTTTATCATGAACTGTAACTCTTCTAATTACAGAACCACAAACTTTGCAATTTCTTTCTCCAAAGTTTATATAATCGTAGTCTTCTTCGTCATCTTCTTCTTCAAATTCATAATCTTCACCTGAAATATCTCTGTTTATTATATCCAACTCTCTTTCTATTTTTGTATCCTTGATTTCAGGGAAATGTTTTTCTTCAATAACTTCATCCTCCGGTCTTAAACTAAATATTTTTGCAAGTGATGAAAAAGTTGCATAATTATTGTATTCAATAATTATATATGACCCTTTAGGGGCAGTATCAAATGACAGTATTGCGTAATCTGCTTCAATCTCATTTCTCAAGTAATCCTTGATTTTTTGTATAAATGTTCTGTCTTCTCCCTCTAGATCTTGATTTAATAGAAGATCTTCATTAATATATATCTCTCTACCAGCAGTATAATACTCAATATTCGCCTTATTTAAGGTTGTGACTACCTTCTTTATTCCTTCTTCTACGGTATAAGGCAGAGCTTCAACTTTTCTCATAATTATACTACCATTTATTAGAATTTAAGGTTTTCAATCATTTTGTTCAACATCAGAGTTTTCAATAAGGTCAAATAAGGTCTTTTTAAGATTTGTAACAATTTCATAATTATCAATATCCTTTGGGCATATCCATTCAAAAGAATCATGTTCCCAGTCAATCTTTATTTCCTCTCCCTTAAATAAAAAAAGGAATGGGTTAATAGACCATATCGTATCATTTATAGTATCCTTCACATCAAAAGGAATCCCAATCTTTAGGAGTTCTAAGCATTTACTATCCACACCTGTTTCCTCTTTTATCTCTCTTAAAGCAGCTTCAAGGCTGTTCTCACCCTCTATAAATCCAGAAACGCCTGCCCATTTACCTCTAAAAGTACCTACCTTATCGCTTCTTTTAAGAAGGAGAACCTTACCGTCCTTAAATAAAAATGAAGTAACAATATCTTTTTTCTTCATAAAAGAAATAAATAAACTATATTAAAAAAAGTATCTAAAAAACTGGGGCAAAAGAATGAATTTATTGCTTTCTAGCTTTTCTTTTCATTCTTCTCATTTTCTTCTTAACGTGTCTCCAGCGCATTCTGCCTTTCTTTTTCCATTTTCGTGGCCTTTTGCCCATTATATCCCTCAATGAATTTTATTTTTTCATCGTTATTTCGATAGTACTTACTGCTCTCTGTTCTACCTGCTCTGTTCCAATTTTTATATTGGTAATCTTTGCATCGGGAACAAATCTGCTTTTTACTATTTCTGCAGTATCCACAGCAGTAGATATACTTCTTCCCCTAGCTTTTATGGTTATCTCATTCTCACCGGCATTAAATCCAGTGACTATAGCAAGAACATATGCCATTGCCTTTTTCTTTCCTACGAGTACATCCATAATATCCCTCTATCATTGTTCATTGAAAAACGCTAGAGAACTAGCATGAAAAAGTTTCGTTGCCTATTTATATACTTTTTGGTTAATTTCGCAATTTGCTTAAAAATATTCATTTATTAAAGCTATAAGTGAAATATAAGGCCAAATTAGTTGTTGAATCATTCCGATACGACTACTTTGATGTTTTCTTGGTCAAGTAATATCTCTTTCCAAAAAACTTTAGTATTTACAGTGAACCTAGTTTCATAACTTCCTGCAGAAACCTTTGATTTAAGTAGAAATGATTTTGATATTCTTTTATTTGCTGGTAGCGGGTCTTGGAAAATGAATTTGTATCCTCCATATATTTTTTCAGATGGATATTTATCAACTGACTCTATCTCTAAATCAGGATAATCGCATACAAATTCTATCCAGTAATCCCCTTCTTTAAAAACTTGATCTGATTCAATATCCATCATCAAAAGCCCATTTTGATTGTCTTTTAACGATAGTTCAGTCTTAAGAAGTCCACCTAGGTCAATCTTTTTAATATCAAATTTTGGCCTGTAAACCTGAATAGTCATTTTTGTTGTAACTGCATTCATGTTTACGCCTTCATTATTCTTATATTTTATTTTAAATTCTAGAGGGATATTTTTTCTTGTTTCAGAAAGTTTTAGTACTTCTTTTTCTGCAACTATTTTGAATTTTATAACAGACGTCTTTCCTTTTTCCAACAATAAAGGAGGATCAGACTCTAGAGTAACAGTAAAAGGCGAAACTTCTTCAATTTCTAGTTCTATAGCATTGCTTTTACCTTTATTTTCTAAAGTCAGAATCCCAATTTCTTCATTTGTTATTAGCATATTAGAGGTCAAAACATCAACACTGGCCGATATTTTAGGATTTTTCTTGAAATTAAAGATAGTGTCTTGGCCCAAATATAGAATTCCAACTATCAAAACTATTGCAATTACTATGAATATCCACTTTTTATTGATATTCATAAACATCGTAACCCACCATAGTTTAAAAGAGTATCTTTATAATTATTAATTTATAATTTTCAGTTTTCAATATTTGAAATTATATTTTTAATTATCTATAAACATACCCCAAATTTTATAAATACCAAAAAATTAATCTTTCTGGTATCCTATGACAGCGGAAGCTCTTTATGAAAGATTATTAGAAACGATTTCTGAAAACGAACTAAAAGAAAGAATTGATAAAAAAATTCAATCTGTTGGTGGTCTCTTATCGGAAGAAGGTGCATTACTTCTAATTGCTGGAGAGCTAGGAGTATCCTTTGAAGAAACTCCAAAGGAAAAAAAACACTTTTTTATATCAGACATTAACGAGGGTATGCAACACGTTGATATAAGTGGCAGGGTAATGAGAATTTTTGATGTTAATACTTTCCAGAGAAAGACTGGCACTGAGGGAAGAGTACAGAATATCGTAATTGCCGACAAAACTGGAAGCATTAGAATTGTTTTTTGGGACGACCAGATTGATAAAATTAAACAATATAAAAGGGGCGATGTTGTTACAGTTAGAAATGGATACCTAAGAAAAGGTTTTAACAACGAATTTGAGATCAGTCTTGGAAAAGATGGAGTTATTTCTGGCGGTCAAGACAGCAATGATTATCCCCCTATAAATTATGTCAAACTTAAAATCAGAGACATTGAAGACAAAATGAATAATATAGACATTACTGGCAGAGTTTCTTCTATCTTTGGAGTAAGAGAGTTTGCCAAAAAAGATGGTTCTATTGGTAAAGTTGGTAACTTTATGATAATGGACGACACAGGGGAAATAAGAGTTACCTTGTGGGATAAAAAAGCTGAATTAATAAACACCCTTGTTAAAAATGATATTATTACTATTGAAAACGCTTATTCTAAGATGGGATTGAACTCTGTTGAAATTAATCTTGGCTCCTCATCAAGCATAATAACTGAAAAAACAGAGAGGGAAGATATTCCAAAATCAGAATCTTTGACAGTTTCTATATCAGAACTCAATGAAAGCATGAGAGGCGTAAACATTGAGGGATATGTCAAAGAAGTATATGATGTAAGAACTTTCACTAGGGAGAATGGAACTGGAAAAGTTGGTAGATTTTTATTAAGTGACGATACTCATGATCTTAAGGTAGTCATGTGGGACGATAAAGCCGATTTATTGGGAACTTTAGTTCCAGGTACTAAAGTAAGTATTGAATCTTGTAACATTAGATTCAATAATGGTCTTGAAGCCCATCTTGGTATTGGTTCAAGAATACAATCCTTTAAAACTGAAGAAAAACCAGATGAAAAGAAAATAGCAGATTACAATTTATCTGATACCGTTAATGTAATAGCTAGAGTCAACGGAATTGAAGGGGAGTTCTTAGTTATTATTGATGAATCCGGCACCATTCCCCTCTCGTTGAATCAAATTACAAATAAAAACTTTAATATTGGAGATGCAGTTAAAGTGATTGGAGTGCTTGAAAAAGATTCAGATGTTTTGTTTATTAAAGCAACTTCAATAGAGAAAGGTGAATATAGTATTCCTATTCTTGAATCCATTAAAAATCCACCTTTTAAAACGATAGATGAGTTGTTAAATAATGATTATTGCGTAATTACCCCTCTAATAAAACATATTACAAGTGATGGAGATAGCTACATTGTTATTTGTGATGACGGTTATGGTAATATTAGAGGTAAGATTAAAAAGGAAGTACAACCTTGGAAGGAATACGATATTAAAGCCAGAGTATATGAAACTAATAACTTGAAAGAGTTTTATGGATATGAGATTAATGAAATAAATCCCGCCTCCAAGGCTAAAGATATCTTTATGGTGATTTAATGGAAAAAATAAAAGATCTTGAGGGTCTTCCAGGTATAGGGCCTAAAACTGCTGAAAAGTTAAGAGAGGCCGGATTTAGAACTGTGGAGTCAATAGCTGTAGCTTCTCCAAAGGAATTATTTGAAATTGCAGAAATTGGTGAAAGTTCTGCCTCCAAGATAATTGAAGCTGCCAGAGAAGCTGCCGATGTAGGTGGATTTTTAACAGCTAATGAGCTCTTAGAAAAAAGAAAATTTATTGGTAGAATTACTTCAGGAAGCAAAAGGCTTGATGAATTAATAGCCGGAGGATTCGAGTCGCAAGCAATTATTGAAGCTTTTGGAGAATTTGGCTCAGGTAAAAGTCAGATTGGTCATCAACTTTGTGTTAATGTACAGTTGCCAATCGAAAAAGGTGGACTTGATGCAGGCGCTATATTCATAGATACAGAGAGTACATTTAGGCCAGAGAGAATTATACAGATGGCCAAAGGAGTAGGTCTTGACCCAACTGAAGTGTTAAGCAAAATAAGAGTTGCTAGGGCTTTCAATTCTGACCATCAAATGTTACTCACTGAAAAAACTGTAGATTTAATTGAAGCAGAGAAAATAAAATTACTTGTAGTTGATTCTCTAACTTCTTCATTTAGATCAGAGTATGTTGGCAGAGGAACTTTAGCTGAAAGACAACAGAAACTCGCAAGACATTTAAGAACATTACATAGTATTGCATCTAATCAAGATATTTGTGTATTCGTTACTAATCAAGTTTCAGCAAAGCCTGATGCATTTTTTGGTGACCCAACAAGGCCCATTGGAGGACATATACTTGGGCACTCATCTACGATTAGACTATATTTAAGAAAAGCAAAAGGCGGACAAAGAATAGCGAGACTCGTAGACTCTCCGAACTTGCCGGAGGGTGAAGCAATATTTTTTGTAACTGAAAATGGAATCGAAGACAAATAGGTGATTCATTGAAAAACGGAGATTTTGTCGAAATACAATATGTTGGAAAAATCAAAGAAACAGGGAAAATCTTTGATGTAACTGATGAAACAAAAGCTAAACAAGCCAACGTATATCACGAGGGAAATAAATATGAGCCTATACAGGTAATCATCGGTGCTGGCCATGTTATTAGTGGATTGGACGAGTCCCTCTTAGATATTGAAGTTGGTGAAACTAAAACTTTTGATATACCCCCTGATAAGGGATTTGGAAAAAGAGATTCGTCTCTATTACAAATAATGCACTTGAATGATTTTAAAAAGCATGGTATATTCCCAAGAGCGGGATTAAAAATAGAAATTAACGGTCATTGGGCGACTGTAAGAAGCGTTTCAAGTGGAAGGGTAAAACTTGACTTTAATCATCCATTATCTGGAAAAACACTGTTATATGAGGTAACAGTTCTAAAAAAAATTGAGGATTTGACTGAAAAGATTAACGCTATTTTGAAGGTCAGAGCCCCAGGTATTGATGTTTCTTCACAAATAATTAAAGTTGAAGATGAAAAAGTCAATATAGAACTTAAAGGGATTAATCCACCTTACAGAACCTCTCTCGAAGAATTTATCAAATCAGATATTTCTTCATATATCCCAGAAATAAAGGATTCATCAATTAGTTTTATTGATTAAATATATTTTTATTTTATTAATCAATATCTTTATATGGATTGCTATTTCTAAATAGATATAATGGATAAAATAAAAGCTCTTATGATTTCAGTCGAGATACCTACCTTTACGTATCTAGTTTCATTTATTGGTGTTTCTGTAAGAGAAATTATAAATGGTAATCACCCAGATAAAATGATAGAACTACTTTTAATCAATTCTATTTTGTTTATTCTATTTTTTGTATTTGTCTATACAATAGGTCACGTTGGATACTCTAAACGATTAGAAGAAAAAGAAAAACAAATAGAAAAATATCCTATTTTTTATGGTAAAAAAATAAGTGAAAAAAGAGATAAATATATTAGATAAACTAGTTGCAACACCAGTTCCCTGATGAAGCCTGAAGTCCAAAAGTATCGGTGTTTGTTCCTGAAGTGTTGAAATCATAATTGAGTGTTATCGGGATTTCAATCCTTCTTCCACATCCATATCCTGCAAAATTGACGTACATTGTGTAGCTTAAAGTGGCATCTGAGCCTGTAGTTGAAGTTCTTGAAGTTGGAGTTATACTAACTGTAAAACATCTGTTACGATATTCACATTCTGCAAGCTGATTTTGTAAAGAAGCTATTGAGACTTCTTTTGATTTGATATCTGATTCAAGTCTTGATACTTTAGAAGTTAAAGATAATACTTCTCTTTGGAGAAGCCTTATAGTAGCATCGCTGTCGCCCTTGACTTTTTCTAATTCTCTTTCTATGTCTGATACTTCACTTTGGTATCCACTTTTCTCAGCTTCAAGGACACTTTTTTCGTATTGAAGCTTGGATATCTGTCCTTTTAATGAAGATGTTTCCATAGTAAGATCTGAGTTAGCCGAAGTTAAAGCTAAATTTGAGTTATAAAGAAATGCTAAGCCTGCAACAGATCCTGCAAAAAGGATACCAAGAATTAGAATGACTGCTATTGCAATCGTTCCAAACTCGCCCTTTTTCTCAACTTCTTTGAAACTTTCCTTTACTTTATCTCTTTCTTCTCTTGTAGATATTAATTCTTTTTTTAGATTTTCATTTTCCTGATTGATGGTATTGAATTTAGATTCTAGTTCGTCTTTTTTGTTTTTGTATTCTCTAGCCTTTTTTTCCCATCTTCTGGAATATTTTTTCCATCTTGCTTCTTCTGCCATTAAAGTCCTCCCTCCTCAATAGCATTAATAAATTCTGTATAGGATATTGCCTGAAACTTAATGTATTCTGTTATCACATTTGCAAAATCTTCGTTTCCTTCTCCTCTGTACTTAATTGCTTTCTTTTGAAGTTCTTTAAGAGAATCAGGACTAAAAGGTGAATCTTTGTATGCACCTGAACCAAAGAAAGAGTTCCATTTATTTTCAAATCTTGTTAAAATAACATCTAAAGATTCATCAAATCTTTGTCTGTCATTTTTAGCATAGATTGAGAATAGTGTCGTTGCGAGATATCTGTTTTCATCATAAGATATTAACGCCATTTCCTTATATAAATTGGAATAATTTGATGATCGATTCATATAAGTCTCTGATATTTTTTTAAGTTTAGTTTCAATTTCTCCCAAACCATTTCCTTTTATTTCATTAAGGTCTTCATTTGCCTGTTTTAAATATTCCCCAGAATTTGCTACGTATCTAAGATTTGAAGTCTTAGCAGAATCCTCAATGTATTTCTGTGAGCGTGTAAGATTATACTCAAGTATCAAAACGTTGAACATGTCTTTTCTATCTTCAGGTATTAGTTTAAGAGAACTCATTATCTCTAGAGCCTTATTCAAATTTTCCTCTTTTGATCCCTTGTCACTTTCTATGATACCCTTTAATGCAAAATTGATTGAAATCTTTGGATTGGTAATTACGGTATCTTTTGCAAGGGGGAGGTATGGATTTTCTGGATCAATCTTCTCTAGATATGAAATCGCAGAAGTTGTGGCAGTTGTGTAGTCCTCCGAAAGTACCCCAATAGGTAGAGCCATTATAAGTAACGCTGGTATTAAGATTAGCAAAGATATTTTCATTGTTTTATTCATTTTTACCACATTATTACTTATTTGAAACAATATAAAAGCATTATCTTGAAACGGTTTTATCTAAAGTTTCATAAAATGAAACAGTCAATTTTAATAATCTAACTACAAATTAGCTATTATGGATTATAGGGGTGCATGTAAGAAACTATCTGAAGAGTTTTTGGAAGGAAAAATAAGGAATTCCAGAGAACTTGAGTTAAAAAAATCAGAAATTGCCAGTGCTTTTGACTTAGATAGGACCCCTAGAAATTCAGATATTTTAGAATATCTTAAAGATAGGCAAGAAGAGTTTGTCAATATTCTAATAAAAAGGCCAATAAGGACTATGTCGGGGGTAGCTGTTATTGCAGTAATGCCTTTGCCAAGCAAATGCCCACATGGGAGATGCATATATTGCCCAGGAGATGCCATCAATACCCCCCAAAGTTATACTGGAAAAGAACCTGCAACAATGAGGGCCATTAACTTCAAATTTCACCCATTTCTTCAAACATTTCATAGGCTAAAACAGCTGTATAACACAGGCCATGAAATTGATAAAGTTGAACTTATCATAATGGGGGGAACATTTCCATCACAATCTTTTGATTATCAAGAATATTTCATTAGAGAATGTCTGAATGCAATGAATTATTTTGATCCAGAAGCTGATGAAAAAAGTTTAGATAACATGTATGATCTTAATTACGTCAATAATTCTCTAAAGAATAGATTTGGCAATCAAAATAATTCTTATGATTTTGCATCTTATATCCTGGCAAATGAACCGCTTACTTTGGACAAAGCTCAAAAAATAAATGAGAAATCAAAAATAAGATGCATTGGCATGACCTTTGAAACTAGGCCCGACTGGGCAAAAAAAGTTCACTGTGACAGAATGCTTTCTTATGGGGGTACTAGAGTAGAGCTAGGCGTTCAAGTTATTTCAGATGAAATATATCAGAAAGTTAATCGAGGTCATACTGTCTCTGATGTTGTTGAGGCTACAAGAATTCTAAAGGACTCAGGATTTAAGATAAACTACCACATGATGCCTGGATTGCCAGGGTCGTCATTTGAAAAAGATATTGACACTTTTAGAACGATATTCTCTAACAAATTATTCATGCCTGATATGGTTAAATTTTATTCGTGTCTTGTCCTAGAAGGAACAGAATTATATGACATGTGGAAAAATGTCGAATATATTCCATACACCACAGAAGAAGCAATGGAACTTATTTTAAAGATTAAGGAATTCATGCCGAAATGGGTAAGGACTATGAGAATTCAGAGAGATATACCTTCCACCCTTGTACAAGCCGGAGTGAAACGCTCGAATCTTGGACAGATGGTTGAAGAAGAGCTGAAAAAAAGAAATATACAGTGCAAATGTGTTAGATGCAGGGAAGTTGGGAGAAAAGCTCACAAAGAAGGAATCTATCCAGAACTTGAAGACATTAAGTTATTGAGTCTAAGTTATGAGGCTTCAGAGGGATTAGAGTATTTTATTAGTTTTGAAGATGTTAAGAGAGATATCTTGATTGGGTATGTTAGGCTAAGGAAGCCTTCAGAATATGCACATAGAAAAGAGATTTCCAAATCCCCAACTGGTATTATAAGAGAACTTCACGTCTATGGTGGCCTTATCCGCATAGGCGATAAAAAAGAGTCTGGTTGGCAGCATCAGGGGTATGGAAGAAAATTATTACTTGAAGCAGAAAGAATTGCAAAAGAAGAGTTGGATTTACAAAAGATGGTGATAATTTCAGGTATAGGTGCAAGAGAATACTATAAAAAATTTAAATATAAAAAAGAAGGGCCTTATATGTCAAAGATCCTTCAGTAATGCTTGGCAAACAGAATAACTTTCTTTGCTTCTTGACCGCACACGATACATTTTTTCTCTAATCCATTTTGGTCTAGAGGTATACAACAAGAAGTTGCACCTGTTTCGTCTTTTATCTTTTCTTCACAACATCCCCTTTCGCACCAGCTAATCTTTGCCATTCCTTTTTGATTGTTTAGTATATCTGATAATTCATTGTAATCTTTAGGTAAAAATGTATTTTTTTCTAAAAACTTTTTTGCATTTGAGAAAAGAGAGTTTTGAATGTCTTCAAGTATTTTATCTACTTCTTGGAGTAAGTTATTCATAGGCACGAAGATCTTTTCAGAATTGTCTCGTCTTACTATAACAACTTTATTCTCTTTTACATCTCGTGGCCCTATCTCTATCCTAATTGGGATTCCTTTTAATTCCCATTCATTGAATTTAAAACCTGCAGTATACCCTTCTCTGTCATCTAATTTTGCTTTGTATTTCCTTCCAAGTAACTCTTGAACTTCATTGCATCTTCCAATGACTTCCTCTTTACCATCTTTAAAAATAATAGGCACAATTACAATTTTGATTGGGGCTGCCCTTGGTGGTAGAATAAGGCCTTTGTTATCGCTATGAACCATTACGAGAGTACCTACTGTTCTAGTAGTCATTCCCCATGAAGTTTGCCAGACATATTTCTTTTCTTTATCCTTGTCTTCAAACATTATATCAAAAGCTTTAGAGAAATGCTGGCCCAAAAGGTGAGATGTACCTGCTTGCATCGCTTTTTTATCCGCCATCAAGGATTCAACAGTCATAGTGTAAACAGCCCCTGCAAACTTCTCATTTTCAGTCTTATAACCGGGGATTGTTGGAATTGCAAGTAAATCTTCCATTACTTCTCTATACACATCAAGCATTTTTTTTACTTCTTCCTCGGCTTCTTCCTTTGTAGCGTGGGCAGTGTGTCCCTCTTGCCATAAGAATTCTCTAGTTCTTATGAAAAGTTTTGTCATTTTTGTTTCCCATCTAACTACATTAGCCCATTGATTTATCAATAAAGGAAGGTCACGCCAGCTTCTTATCCATTTGGCATACATTGAGTACATAATAGTCTCCGAAGTTGGCCTTATAGCAAGCTTTCTTTCAAGAGGCGTGTCTCCTCCATGAGTCACCCATGCAACTTCAGGTGTGAATCCTTCAACATGCTCTTTTTCCATCTCAAAAAATTCTTCAGGAATAAATAAGGGAAAATAGGCATTTTCATGACCTGTATCCTTTATTCTCTTGTCAAGAAAATCCTTAATACTTTCCCATATTGCATAACCGTATGGTTTTATTACCATACATCCCTTAATGGGAGAATAATCAGCAAGACCTGCTTTTACAACAATTTGATTGTACCACTCAGAAAAATCCTCATCTCTAGAAATGGTAACTCCAAGATCTTCGGCCATTCATAGCACCTGCTGGAGTTATATTAAGATAATATAAAAAATTATCCTATAAAACTCCTTTTTCTCTAAGTATTTTAATAGACTCAACTACTTCTTTTAATTCTAAGTTTAAGCTATCTGCAATACCTTGAGGAGAATAAGATTCTTTTAATATAATCTCAATAAGAACTTTTTTCTCTGTTTCTCTTAGATTAAGTTCTTCGATAGTTTTTAGAATAGTCTCTTTCAGATCAGAAATAGATCTTTCTATGAATGCTTTTGCATTATCTATTTCAACTAATTCATTTTTGAGGTAATCAAGATTTTCTTTTAATCTACCAATTATTCGAATCTCTGAATCGAACTTAATCTCTTCATAAAAAGACTTGTATTCTGGATATCTTTCAAAAATTGATTCCATATCAATTTCTTCAGTTTTAAAAGTTGCGTCAAAAACTCTCGGCGCAACAAAAAGCTCCATTCTTATATTGTCTTTTATCTTGAAATATTTTCTAGGACTTCCTCTTTTCTGTTTTAGAATAAACAAATCTATAAGCCCTAGATCTTGCATTATCTTAAGATGTTCATTAATGGCCTTTTGACCGATTTCTAGCCTCTCAGCTATCTCGGTCGTATAACAAGGGGATGTAGCTAGCATCTCAAGTATCATTCTCCTTGTTTGATTCCCTAGAATATCAAATATTTCTTCTGTGGTTGCCATTCTTTCACTATAACTTAACTATTAGTTAACTTATTTAAATGTTTCGCAAATAGATTATACAAAGGTCAAGATTTTTTTGTATATACATAAATTTAATAGGTACAAGAGATAATTTTTTTCATGATTTCGTTGACTACAGATTTTGATGATTTTTATGCCGGCCAAATAAAAGGCCAAATTTACAAAATTAATCCTGATGCTAAAATAGTAGATATTACCCACAAGATAAAAAGACAGTCGATATATGATGCTGCATTTGTAATATCTAGTTCATATTCCTATTTCCCCAAAGGGGCAATTCATGTAGTTGTAGTTGATCCAGGTGTTGGAAGTCAAAGAGCACCTATTGCATTAAATAGTGATGGTCACACATTTGTGGGGCCCGATAATGGTGTTTTTTCTCTGCTAAAAGGCGAAGTCTTCAAAATTGATGTTAACAAACTGAATCAAAAATTACTAGTATATGGAATTACTAATTTTTCTAATACTTTTCATGGACGAGATATATTTGCCCCAACTGCAGCATTATTAGATATTGGTGATACTGATATTTTAGAAAAGAAAGATCAAATAACACGCCTTCCATTTAAGAAAGAAATTAACAAAAACATCGCATTACTATCTATCTTGTACGTGGATTCATTTGGTAATATTATCTTAAATATGAAAAAAGAAGATGCAAATATAAAAGAAATTGAGCTATCTAATGTTAAAATTCCAGTTCTTACTCACTATGAAGAGGGAAAAAATCTAGGATTGATTGCTTTATACTCTTCATCAGGATACCTTGAAATATCAAAATATCTTGGTGATGCAAACTCTACCCTGAATCTAAAAACAGGCGATACTATAAAACTTATTTTAAAGAATGAGTAAAGATATGAATATAGTTATACTACCTAGCCCAATACAAAAATAAGAAAAATTTAATCTTTTTGCAAACTCTAGCAATAATTTGATAACTATGATCGATGTGACAAATGCGCTAATTAATGCAGGATAAGTATTTGCAATAAATGTAGTATCTTTTGCTTCTAAAATAATCCCTCCGATAATTGCAGGTATTGACATTAGAAAAGATATTCTTAAGGCCTCTTCTTTATCAAAGTCTCTCCCTAACAGAACTGCAAGAGTGGAACCAGATCTTGATATCCCTGGTATTATCGAAATACCCTGGGCGGCTCCTGCGACTATCATATCCCAAATATCAGAATCTTCCACTTTTTTGAATCCAGACTCTGACCTATACTTCAGGATGATTCCTGTAGCAATAAGAAATAGGCCGATGATAATATTTCCTATATCTAGTTGAATGTTTTCAAAAATTGATTTTAATACAATGTATATTGGCACACCCACTACTCCTGTAAGAATAGTAGATACTATCAAAAAATGTGATGTTTTATCAGTCTTGAGGTTTTTTAAAATATTTATGATGTCATTTCTGAAATAGACTAATACTGCAAGAAGAGTACCCAGATGAAGGAACATAGATAACGAAAAACTTTCAGAAGGTGTAAGTTTTAAAAAATTCATAAGTATTAGAGATACGTTCCCTGAGCTTGAAACAGGTAAGAATTCTAAAAATCCTTGAATTGCTCCAACTATCAATAGCTCAAATAGATTCATCCTTTCCACTTCGAGAGCTTTCGTATAAATGCTAATATCGATGATTCAGAAACCATGCCTGCAACCTGTATACTGTCTGATATCCAGAAGCACGGTATTGCACCAATCTTCCTCTTTAAAACCGCTTCTTGATTTCTAACAACATCAATTATCTGATATGAAAGTTTGCCATGTGAAAGGTAAGATAATGCAATTGTAAAATTAAGTGCTCTATTGGAGTGTTTCTTATTTTTCTCTAGGAATAACATAACTGTTTCAGGATATACTGTTGAGATTAATTCACTGTTTTTCTTAATCATTTCTATGCTGAAATTGGAATCTGTTACAAGTTTCTCTCCAAAAATAAATGAAACTCCACCTCTGTCACACTCGATTAGGCACTTTCCACAAAGTGAACATCCAATATTCGATAAGGGATATACGCCATAACCTTCATCCAATATTGGAATTTTCTTGAAAACATCACAAGTCTTTTTACAACTCTGAGCATTGCATCCAATGCATTTTCTGTAATCAATTATAAGGCTGATATTCTCAATTAGGTATCTTTCAGTTTTTATCTTGTAAAGTATTTCATCTTCAGAAAACGAGCCGTTGTAGTATTTTCCATTGATATATACCGAGGGCAAATTATCCCGATAGTACCATTCAGCCCGTTGGTCCCTTGCATTGATATACTCAAAATTAATCTGATCAGTTGAATCGACAATAGCAAGTAAAACAGCAGGAACTTCATTACTGTTATTTGATATAGCTTTTATATCCATTGGGACATTGAGTTCTTTTAAATATTTTAGATGCTCTAAATGTAATTCTGTTCTCTTTGGAACCCTAAACTTTTCAAAATGTCTTCTGTCTACCTCTTCTTTTGGAATTGATTTAGGAATATCTTTAAGTTTTTCCTCTATCTTTTCTTCTACAAAAGCTTCAGCAGGAGTATTGTAGTCCTCTGCTAGACGCCCTTCCGAATACTGTTTTAGAAGAACAGATAGTGAAGTTTTAGGTGGCCTAACACCTATCTTTTTTACTTCTTCATAAGGCAGATATACTCTTTCTCCTTTTTTGAATCCCATATATGCAGGCCTTTCAACAAGAGTACCTTTTTCTCTGTATTTGAATTCATCTAATACATCAACCTCTTCAGTTGGAAGTGTTTCAGCGTTTTGAGGTATTTCTTTTCCAGGTATCCCTTCAGTAGAAGGTGTAACAAGTTTCTTTTCAGAAACTTTTGGTTTTTTCTTTTTAAATGGAGAAACTGCAACAAGACCGAATATGTCCAGTCCAAATGCCAAATGTCCCTTTGGGCATTTATCAACACAATCGGCACATCTTGTGCACCTTGTAGAGTTTAAATCTTTCACAACATCAATATCTAGAGGGCATACATCTTTACATATATTGCATCCCTCGCAATTATTCCCACTATGAAACAACTTTAGAAGACTTATTTTATTAGAAGGTCCAGCCAGAGCACCTATGGGGCATAGATACCTGCACCAGAATCTACTAATGATAAAAAACATGATTATTAAGAATATCAATATACCAATTCTTGCCCCCAACCATATATTATACGAAAATCCATTAGCAATCTGGTATGGAAAAGTAGCTTCGATTGTCCCTATTGGGCATAATTTACAGAATATTGTATCAACATACCTTATAGCAAGAACTAATGTACTTACAAGAACTATCAACCTAGTTATTAGAGAGAAATCTTTTGACTTATTTTTTGTTGGCGTTTTTCTTCTTGGCTTTTTATTTTTCTTTTTAAAGATATTTTTAACAAAGTCAATTGCGTCTTGGAAAAAGCCAAAAGGACAAACCCACCCGCAGAACGCACTCCCAACAAATACAAATACAGCCCCCATTGTTCCCAAAACATAAGTTGGGACTTGTCCATTAATAACAAAGTTCTGCAATAATCCTATGGGGCAGCTTATTGAAGCCCAAGGACAAGCATAGCAATTGAAAACAGGGCCCGTTAGATGCTTAAAAAAAATCCCGAGAAAACCAATATTTATCAGAATCAAAGAAAGTGATTGGGAAATAGTCCTAATACGTTTTATTTTGCCCATCAACTCACCATTTCAATCGCTTCGATTATTTTCTCCTGTAGTCTATCTATACCTATTATCTTGTGCACAAAGTTATTTTTTCTTAGAACAACGCCGTCTTTATTAAAGAAAATAACTGTTGGAAGTTCGGATACGGCATAAGTATCAAAAAATTGGCCTTGAGTTTCGAGTTTTATTTCTTCATAAGATATGTTGGGATTTTCCACAGTGAAATTTAGTATTATGGCCTTTGCATCAGGACAAGTTGGGCAATCGTTTGATGTAAAAACCCATACTTTTACCGGGTAATCAATCTTTTTTAATCTATTAATAGTATCATCAGTTAAGGTATGGCTTACTGTGCTACCAGTCAAACCAATACAGGATAGGCAAATATAAGACCCAATCTGATTTGCCTGTTGATATTGGCGGCCTTCAATTGAAACTGGCCCTATATTGAGTCCATAGATACCCGAAATAAGAAGTACAAACGCCATTATAAAGGCGATAATACTAACTATCTTCATCTTTATCACATCCTATTAACAATAGTGATATTTAAAAGTATTTGGGTATCAACCATTGTTGCTCATTTCTTTTTATCTAATGTAAAATCTAGTAATAAACTTATCCCATCAACAGTGATGTTATTAAAAGGAACCTCATTTAATCTCTCCTTACCATCAAAGAAGACTATGCTGGGGATTCTGTCAACTACGAAGTAGTCGAATAATACCCCGTCATTTATCCTGTCAAACACATAAATATCTATTTTTCCATCGTATTTCTTTCGTATCTCTTCTAAAACTGGCTCTTTCTCATGGCATATTTCACACAGAGTTGATTTGAAGTAAAGTACTATTACTCTATCTGCATCCTGTGATTTTCTGAATTCATTTAATTTTCCTTCGATAATGCCGGTATTATATTGATCAACAGCTTTCAGTATCTGATCTTTTGTTTTACCCTCGGAAATCATGTTATTTATTGTAGCATCAACAATTGGGGTATACTGGCAATCTGGAAAATATTGTTTGCAATCTTTTAAAGTTAAAAGTGTGCTGCATGGGCAAATAGCTTCTACTTCTATCTGTTCGTAAAGTGTTTTCGTTTGAGTTCCATTAGTTTGATTAGCATTATTGTTCGTATTATTATTTGTGTTTGCCTGAGAAGTACATCCGGCAAATAAAATTAAAGCTCCTAGAATAAATACTAATAATTTTTTCATGTTTATCCTCCTATGACGATACTACTAAATAATTTACAAATGCCTCTTCAGCCATCTGACCTTCCTTACTAAATTTCTCATTGAAGATCACTGTTGGAACAGCTGATATTTTATAATATTTACTATATTCTTCAAACTCATTTGACATAATCGTGACTGTAGATATTTTTTCAGAAACAAGAGAATAGTAATATGCACCTCTTACCATATCTGGGCAAGAAGGACAAGTTGGAGTAACAAATATCTTTACTTCAACAGGATTACTTATAGTATTCACCTTTTTTCCAATTTCTTCGGATACTTTTGGCCTCTCCATTGATGAGCTTATGATTACTTCAAGGAGTGGATTAAATTCCTTTCCTCCTGGAAATCCATAATGTTTGATCCCATAATCTTCTTTGCCAATTACAACTATAGCTGGTACTAACTCAATATTATATTTTGTAGCCATATCCCTATTCTTCTCAGTATCATAGACTTTAAGTGATATTTTATCGGAAAGCTGATCAAACTCTTTCATAAGGGTTTCAGTCTTAGAGCAACTGTAACATCCAGACTCTGAGGTAAACAATAAGATATCCACTTTGCTATCCACATTAGCTAGCATTTTTTTTATTTCAGTTTTATCCGATTCAGAAAGCACTTTATCGGGGTTAGATTCATTGCATCCAGCCATTAACAAAGTACCGATTAGCATTAAACTAATAATAATAACTTTTATTCTTTTTTCCATAACGTCACCTTTGATCTTTCCATATCATCAAATATACTTTTTATTGCAATTACTCCTTCACTTGCAGCAGTAACAATCTGTTGAAATCCATTAGATCCAGATGTCACATCTCCTGCCGCATAAACCCCATCAACATTAGTTTTTTGGGAAGAATCTACTTGGATATACCCTTTCTGATTTATTTCAATTCCAAGATCATTTGCACAACAACATTCAGGTATAGAACCAATCTCAACAAATACCCCATCTACAGAGATCTCTCTACCATCTTCTAACTTTACACCCTCAACAAACTCTTTACCTTTGACTTCAATTACATTGGAATTGTATAAAACTTCAATCTTTGGATTTGTAATAACTCTCTCAATCCACACTAATTCTCCTCTTAGCTTTTCTTTTCTGTAAATAACATAAACTTTTTTTGCCATAGAAGCAAGTAATATAGCGGCCATATTCGCTGCATCACTTCCCCCAATAACAGCCACGGTCTTATCTCTATAAAAAAAAGCATCACATGTTACGCAGTAGCTTACACCCTTTCCATAAAACTGGGATTCTCCAGGAACTCCCAATTTTCTTCTTTTAGTACCTGTTGCAATAAGAATATATTTTGCTTTTACTTCTTCATCTGTTAATTTTATAGTGAATATGTCATTTTCTTTACTTGCAGAATAGACATGTTTTTCTATAACAGGAATTTCAAAACTTTTTAGATGTTCTTTAAATTTCTGCATCAATTCAAAACCAGATATTACCCCAGTTCCAGGATAATTTTCAATAAGATGTGCAGTCTGTGCGGTACCCCCTAGTGAATTAGATATAACAACTGCATTTAATTTAAATCTTGCAGCATAAATACCTGCTGAAATCCCAGCTGGCCCCCCTCCAAGAATTGCAACATCAAAAACGTCCATATAACTTTAAGATTTAGGCATTCTTTTAAGATTATCTGTGGTATTTAATCCACATAAATAAACGTTATAAGAGTAATAATTAATATAATTTCATGATAAATGTCGATTTTCATATTCATTCAATGTATTCTGGAGGCACTTCTAATAACATGGAAATTCCTGTTATTGCAGAACAATCTAAATTTAAGGGGTTAAACACAATAGGTTCGGGTGACTGTCTCAATAGGAACTGGCTTAATCATTTTGTTTCTTCAGTATCCAAAATAGACGAGGGCACATTTGAGCATAAAAGTGGGATGAGATTTATTCTGACTACAGAAGTAGAAGACCAAAGAAGAGTCCACCACGTCATTTTATTCCCTTCTCTATCCTCTGTTGAAGAGTTTCGTAATATAATAAAGGATAAATCTCCAAATCTAGACACAGATGGAAGATGTAATGTTAACTTAGGAGGGGATGAGCTCTTAGACATAGTCAATAAAATTGATGGATTAATTGGCCCTTCCCATGCTTTTACCCCATGGACTTCAATATACAAAGAATATGATTCTCTTGAAGATTGTTATAAAACTAAAAATATCCCTTTTCTTGAGCTTGGCCTTTCTGCAGACACACAGATGGCCGATTGTATATCGGAGTTGAAAGATGTCACGTTCATGACCAATTCAGATGCTCATTCGCCATGGCCACATAGAATTGGCAGAGAATTTAACAGACTAAAGGTAAAGGACAATAACTATGATGAAATAATCAAGGCTATAAAAAGACGTGGTGGAAATCAATTCGTTCTAAATGTTGGTATAGATCCTGATCTTGGAAAGTATCACATGACTGCTTGTACTAGATGCTACAAGAAATACACAATTGATAACGCAATTGAAATAAAAAACAGATGTAGTTGTGGTGGCCTAATAAAAAAAGGCGTTGCAGATAGAATAAAAGAATTGTGTGATCAAGAAGTTAATCATCCCGAACACAGACCTAAATACATCAAAACTATTCCTCTGGCAGAAATTTTAGTTCAGACACTTGGTCTTGCATCCGTTAACTCAAAAAAAGTCCAAGACCTTTGGAAGCTATTAGTCCAATCATTCAAAAATGAAATAAATGTTCTTATTGTAGCCCCTAAAGAGGAGATAGAAAAAATAGCCGGTGAAAAAGTTGCAAAGGCAATAATCGACTTTAGAGAAGGTAATATCTACATAGAACCAGGAGGGGGTGGGATGTACGGCAAAGTACATCTGAACAAAAAGAACAATAATCAATCTAGTTTAGATGGATTTTTATAATTTAATCATCAAAAAGAGTTTTTACAACCATTATTACTTTTTCTGTATCCCCTGAAAATCGTGCCACAAAACCTTGTTTTAATTTTTTAATATCTAGATTAACACCGGAAGGTAAACTAATATGCCTTAAATTATCCACTTCCTCCCGTGAAATAAAAATATCTCTAACGAAGATTTCTTTTTTTTGGTGCTGTTTTGCTTTCTCAAGGATTTTTTCTGTAACCAAAGTATCTCCAAATACAATTATTGATTTTTTAATATATAAAATTTATCTATTCTATCTTATTATTTACTTTTTTATAATTATTTAGTAATATAGAAACTTATAAATAAGCATGATTACTAATAAAGACGGGGATAAAAATGCCGAAAGTTGAAGTTAATATTAATGGAAAAGAAATCGACTTGAATCCTTTTGTCGAGGAATTCATAAAAAATACTGTGAAGGGCATGGTGACTTCTTTAAGAGGTTATGAAAAAGGAAAAATAATAATAGAAATAGAGGATTAACATGGTATCTACACTAATAGTATATTATTCGAAATCAGGTAACACTAGAGAAATGGCTAACATGCTTGCATCATTTTTGAGAGATGAAAAAATCGATGTAGAAGTCAGAGATGTTCTCGAAACATCGCCAGACTATTTATTAGATTATGATGGTATTATACTTGGCTCTCCAACTTATTATGGGGACATGGCAGCCGAAATGAAAGAACTTATAGATAGAAGTGTAAAGTACCATGGCGAACTATCTGGAAAACTTGGGGGTGCTTTTACTTCAAGTGCATATATTGGTGGGGGTAATGAAACAACATTGCTCTCAATTCTTAAAGCCATGATGATTCACGGAATGGTTGTTGTGGGCGTCCATAATGCTGACCATTACGGTCCAGTGGCAATTGGTTCACCTGATGAAAGATCTGAAAAACAATGCAGGATTTATGCGAGAAAATTTGCAGACACCCTAAAAAGTCTTAAAGGCTTTGATATAGTTGAGTAACTATGGATGTACCAGATAATTATGGCGGAATTGAAGAGAACTTCTCAAACTATGAGAATTCATATTTTGTCGTTTTACCCGTGCCTCTAGAAAAGACTGTTTCATATAAAGGTGGGACCTCTCTAGGGCCAAAAGCAATTATTAATGCCAGTCAAAACATGGAACTTTTCGATGAAGAATTTTTTGTTTCTACCTGCACTTTAGGTATTCATACAAAAAAAGAAATTGACTGTACCCAAAAAATTGAAAAAGTAATGTTAGACATTGAAGAAGAGTCATATAATATTCTAAAAGATAAAAAATTCCTTTGTGTCCTTGGTGGGGAGCACTCTATTTCTCAAGCCCCAGTAAAAGCTGCTAAAAAAATTTACAATGATATCTCAGTCCTACAGTTTGATGCACATTTAGATCTAAGAGATGCTTACCTTGGGGATAAATATAGCCACGCTTCAGTAATGTCAAGAGTGGAAGAAGTCACTTCATCTGTTCAAGTTGGCATAAGGAGCTTCTCAGAAGAAGAGTATGAAAAAATCAAAAATGGAAACTACAATATCTTTTACGCAAAAGATATACACGACAATAAAAGTTGGTTTAACAGAGCTATTGAAAACTTATCTGATAACGTTTACATAACTTTTGATATTGATGCATTTGACCCATCAATTATACCAGGAACAGGAACACCTGAACCTGGAGGCCTCTCATGGTATCTTACATGTGATTTCTTAAAAGAAGTTTTTTTCAACAGAAATGTTGTAGGGGCAGACATTGTTGAAGTTGCACCGCAAGACTCATCTTCAGTTTCAGAATTCGTTGCAAGTAAACTTCTATACAAAATGATGACTTACAAGTACATAAAAATGAGATAATATTTAGGCCTAAATTTAGAAATCATAGGTTGAATTTGGCAATAAAATGCAAAATCATATATTTAGTATATTATTTTTTATTTATTTTCATGTTATTTTTTGTAGTTTACAATGAAAACAAACAAAAGATTTTTAAATCAGTTTTTAATCTCTTAAAACAACTACCTTATAGAGGTAAGAGAAATATTTTGGAGGAAAATAAATGTTGAACTTAGAGTCTTTAATATCAATTCTTGAAGCTTGTAAAAAAAACAATATAGCAGAGTTGGTAGTCAGAAAGGATTCCGTTGAGATTAGAACTGTCGTTGCCGGTGGTAGCGCTGCTGTTCATGCTGCTCAGCCTCAAATTTCTATACCTGCAGCAATGACGTCTGTAGGAACCGTTGAAGAAACGTCAGCACCTGTAGCAAAGGAAGCACCAAAGGCAGCTGCTTCTTCAAACATGATTGAAATAACAGCCCCAACACCAGGAGTATCTTATGTATCTCCCGGAACTACAATTGATAAGAAACCACTTCCAAAGGAAGGGGATATAGTCGAAGCAGGACAAGTTGTAGCACTTGTTGAAGCTATGAAGATGTTTAATGAAGTAACAGCACCAAGAAAAGCAAGAATTGCAGAAATTAAAGTAACAAATGAAACTCTTGTCAAAGTTGGACAGGTACTAATGCTTCTTGAGCCTCTCTAAGCTGGGTACTACCTAATAAGGTGATACTTATGGAAGATGTAAACTACCTAAGGGATATATTTCAAACACCAGGTAAAGTGTCAGGTATACCCCATGATGATAGAATAGAGAGAGCAAAAAAGGGATGGGACAAAAAAGGGGAAGATACCCAAAAAAGGATGTCTGAAGCAAAGAGATTTGTTAAATCAGGTACAAAAATCGTTGATCCAGCAGATGCTGTAGCTCTTTTGGAAACTGTTATTAAACCTGGAGACAGAGTAGCAATTGAAGGAGACAATCAAAAGCAGGCTAACTTTTTAGCAAAAGCTTTTGCAAAGGTAAGCCCTTCAAAAGTAAATAATATTCACATGATACAATCAGTACTTGCTTTACCAGAACATTTAGATGTTTTTGATAAAGGAATTGCCTCAAAAGTTGATTTTTGTTATTCTGGTCCCGTAGCAACAAGACTTGCAAACATGGTAATGAATGGGAAGATTACAATTGGTGCAATTCATACATACATGGAATTGTTTGCCAGAACTTATCTTGACCTCACACCAAGAGTATGTCTAGTTGCCGCAAATGCTGCAGACAAGGAAGGAAACCTTTACACAGGATTCAACACAGAAGAAACCCATTCAATAATAGAAGCTACGAAATTTAGAAAAGGTATTGTAATAGTACAAGTCAATGAGATTGTTAACAAGGTACCTCGTGTAGATATACCTGCTGGTTGGATTGACTTTATTATACCCACTGAGGATCCATATTATATTGAACCTCTCTTTACAAGAGACCCAAGATTAATTACAGAATCCCAGATATTCATAGCTATGATGGCTTTAGTCGGAGTCTACGCAAAATACGAAGTTAAAACTCTAAACCATGGTATAGGTTTTAACACAGCAGCCGTTGAACTTTTACTGCCAACATTCGGAGAAGAGATGGGACTAAAGGGCAAGATTTGTACACACTGGGCATTAAATCCACACCCAACAATGATACCTGCAATTGAATCAGGATGGGCTGAATCCTTCATGCCATTCGGCAGTGAAGTTGGTATGGAAAAATATATTATGGCAAGACCTGATATATTCCCAATTGGTCCTGATGGAACAATGAGATCAAACAGAGTAATGTCTCAGGCCGCTGGTCATTATGCTGTTGATGCATTCTTTGGTTCAACTCTACAAATTGACCAATTTGGTAACAGTGCCGCTGCTACTGCTGGAAGAATTCCAGGTTTCGGAGGAGCTCCAAATATGGCATGTAATGCACCTGGTAGAAGGCACCCGTCAAAAGGATGGCTAATGGCTTCAAAAGAAGATGGTATGAGAGAATCATTAATTGGGCCAATTTATAGAGGAAGAAAACTAGTTGTCCAAATGGTTGAAACATTTGGAGAAGGAATGGCACCAGTATTCTTAGAAAAATTAGATGCATTCAAACTACAAGCCCAGGCAAAGTTCGATATACCCCCTATCATGATTTACGGTGACGATATTACACACATAGTTACAGAAGAGGGAATTGCATACATACACAAATGTAAATCATTAAAGGAAAGAATGGACGCAATTAAGGCAGTAGCAGGCTACACACCTCTAGGACTTGCAGCTGATGATTCACAGACTAAGAAATTAAGGAAGGCTGGAATAGTTATGCTTCCTGAAGATTTAGATCTATCATTTAATGACGCTAAAAGATCAAAACTTGCTGCAAAGAGCATGAGTGAACTTGTAGAATGGTCTGGAGGTTTATATGAGCCACCAGTCAAATTTAGAAATTGGTAAGGAGGATTTAATATGTTTAAGAAAGTTCTTGTTGCAAATAGAGGAGAAATTGCTGTAAGGATAATCAGGGCATGTAAGGAAATGGGAATAAAATCAGTTGCTGTTTACTCTGACGCTGATAAAGATGCACTCCATGTTAAACTCGCTGATGAAGCAGTCAATATTGGACCTGCTGCATCAATTAAGAGTTACTTGAACATGATGAATATCATTAACGCCGCAATTGTCACGGGCGCAGAAGGTATTCACCCAGGTTACGGATTTCTTGCAGAAAACTCTAGATTTTCTAAGCTTTGTAAAGCCAATGGAATTAAATTCATAGGCCCCAGTGCAGAATCAATTGATGCAATGGGAGACAAAGCAACAGCTAAGGATACCATGAAGAAGGGCGGTGTTCCAGTAACACCTGGTTCTGATGGTATTATAAAAACAATTGAGGAAGCCGATAAACTCGTAAAGAAGATCGGGGTCCCAGTAATATGCAAAGCCTCAGCGGGCGGCGGTGGAAAGGGAATGAGACTTGTCAAGTCCGAAAAAGAGCTAGAATCAGCTTTGAGATCTTGTCAAGCCGAAGCACAGGCAGCCTTTGGAAATCCAGATGTATATATTGAAAAATACATAGAACAACCAAGACACGTTGAGATTCAGATTATTGCCGACCAATATGGAAATGCGATATATCTTGGAGAAAGAGACTGTTCTATCCAGAGAAGACATCAAAAACTTGTTGAAGAAGGACCTTCACCTGCAATATCCCCTGAAATAAGAAAGAAGATGGGTGAGGCAGCAGTTAAGGCAGCAATCGCTGCTAAATACGAGGGTGCAGGAACAGTAGAATTTTTGTTCAACGACAAAGAAAATGATTTCTACTTCATGGAAATGAACACAAGGGTCCAGGTAGAACACTGTGTATCTGAAATGATTACAAACATCGATATTGTAAAGACTGGTATAAAAGTAGCAGCCGGAGAAAAATTACCCTACGCACAGAAAGATATTGAAATTAGAGGTCATGCAATTGAATGCAGAATTAACGCTGAAGACCCAAATACATTCGTTCCATCACCTGGTGAAATTACAAAACTTATCCTTCCAGGAGGGCCTTTTGTTAGAGTCGATACAGCATGTTACCAGGGGTACCAGATACCACCATATTATGACTCTCTTATTGCAAAATTGATTGTATGGGGAGAAGACAGAAACGAGGCAATTGACAGAATGTACAGGGCGCTTGACGAATTTATTGTAGATGGTATTAAAACAACAATTCCATTCCACAAAAAAGTCATGAAAAACCAGATATTCAGAGGAGGAGTTTTCCACACCGACTTCATTGAAAAACACATGGATAAGTCAAAGAACGGGGGAGACTAAATGGCATTAACTGAACTAAACTATGAATTTAAGCCTGAAACCCCTAAAACAATAAAGGACGAATGGTCTCACATTGGTGTAGTAGCCAGTGGGGATCTTGAAGTCTTAATTGAAAAGGAAAATGCCCTCAAAGGAAAAATTAAAATTCACATTTTAACAACGGTCGTTGGATTCGATGACGTCTGGGAAACAGTCGTTAAAAAATTCATCGATAAAACTGGACTCTCAGGCGTAAAAGTCAGTATAAATGACAACGCAGCAACCCCAGCAGTAGTTATCAGAAGACTTCAGCAGGCAGTAGATAATGGAGGAGGTCTCCAATAAGGTGATTTTATGAAAATAAATTGGGAAGATCTTCAAGGTAAGAGCTTTTACCAGGCAACTGCAAGGGAAAGAGCTTACGGAATGGTAGATAAAGACACTTTCAAGGAATTTCTAGGTCCAAGAGATAAAATGACAAGTCCACACTTGTTGATTCTCGGGGAAGCAGTTGAGTTCGACGATGGTATAACTGTCGGTGTTGGTAAGATAAAGAAACACCCCGTATTTGTAATATCTCAAGAAGGAAAGTTTGTAGGTGGGGCGCTTGGTGAAGTTAACGGAGCTAAGATGGCCTACACAATGAAACTTGCCTTAAAGACTTACGAAAAGATGAAGGAAAAATACGGCTCAGTACCAGACGATAGAAAACCGATATGCATAGTCTCATTTGACTCAGGAGGAGTTAGACTTCACGAGGCAAACGCTGGACTTTTAATGCACTCCGAATCAATGGAAACAATCTGGGAACTTCAAAATAAGGTACCCTACATTGCAATAACAGGCAGCACAATTGGTGCATATGGTGCCCAGGGATTTGTCTGCTTAAGCGCTGATGTTGTAATAGCCAATGATTTTGGAAGAATAGGACTTACTGGTCCTGAAGTTATCCAGCAGGAAGTAGGAAAAGACGAATTTGACGCATCTGACAGAGCCCTCATATGGAGGACAATGGGCGCAAGGTCAAAATATATCCTAGGGGATGTTGACTACTTAATAAAGGATACAATTGGAACATTCAGAGACACAATTGTCAACATTGTCGATGAGCCTATGAGTAAGATTTCAAAAACAAGAAAAGTTGGTTCACCACAGCTTGTTGAAGAAAATCTTGAAGTTGTAAAGCTTGCTGCTGAAAAGAAAATAAAGGACTCAAAGGATCTCTGGAAAATATATGGAAATGAAAATGTTGACCAGATGCCTGAGATGCCACAGGAAAAGTTTCTCTCAGTTGTAAAAAGAAGGCCAAGGAGGATTTAAATGGTAACATCACTAATCGGAAAGACAGAAGAAGCAATCCAGATGATATTTGACAAGGATACCTTCCAAGAAAATGTTATTGGGAATACCCGTCTTGATGCAGAGCTTGCACCTCCCGTAATGGTAGGCCAGGCAATGTTGGATGGAGAAGTATGCTCAGTTCTTGCCAATAACTCAAGGAGGCCAAACCCAAGATTTAGAGTTGTTTACAGCGGAATCTTAGGAATGGAAGAAGCATATAAATTCTCTCAGGCAATGTACGCTACAATAGATGCAGACAAAGACAGACCAAAAGACAAGAAGAGGCCAATTATCTTACTTATCGATACACCAGGAAACAGTCCAGGGAAGATAGAGGAAATTGTCGGAATGACAAAGGGAACAGCATCCTACCAGTTTGCAATTGAAGATGCACGATTAGCAGGACATCCTGTAATCGGAATGATTATAGGAAGAGCTGTAAGCGGTGGATTCTTATGCCACGGACTTCTTTCAGACAGAATCCTTGCACTTCCAAAAGATTATGGGACAATTGTACACGTAATGCCAACAACAAGTATAGCAGTTATTACAAAGATACCTCTAGAGAGACTTAATGAGCTTGTCAAGACAAACCCAGTATTTGCTTCAGGCGCCGAATTCTTCTATGACCTTGGTGGAATAGATGACATGGTTAAGAAACCTGAGGATATGAGAGCTACTATAATCAAGACAGTAAAGGAAGTCAGAGAGCTTAAAAAGCAGGGTAAGGACGACCAGCTTGGAATTTGGCACAGAGGAGAAGTCGGTGCACAGAGAGGCGGCAGAACTAAAAGAATGGAAGCCATCAAAAAGATGCAAGAAGAATACGAAAAGTTACTACCTGAGCTTTTATAAATTTCCTTTATTTTAAATTTTTTTATTTAGAGGAATCAAAATGGTAAAAAAATCAAATCCTTATTTTGAAGAATTGAAAGATAGTGTTGAAACCTTTTCTACTGTTCCATCATTTGACGAAATGAAACATAGAACGCTTGCGGATAAGGGTATAAATGGCCCAACCGCAGCACATATTATAGAAGAGGTGCATACACCTCTAAACTATGCATACATAACCTTCACAACAGGAACAACTGCTTGGCAGAATCTAGTTGGAATAACACCAAATGAAAAAGAATACCGAAAAAATGTAGGTAAAAATGCATTAAAAATGGCAGGTGTAAAAGAAGGTCACAAAGCAATGTTTTGTTATCCTCCTCTTTTAAATGCAATAACTAGAAATGCATTGGAAGAGATGGGCGTAACATGGACATTTTTAACTAAATCATCCAGAGATTCTTTTCTAATGGATCTATATTACAAGGAGCCAAACGTGATATTTGGTGAATCGTCATTTCTTAAAGCTTCATTAAAAGACGCCATAAAATTAAATGTTGCAGAAGACCTCCCAAAAGTTGATATAGTTAATTGTATAGGTACCCCCTTGGATTTAGAGGCTGTTGACATAATTCATGAAATTCTTGGAGCTAGGGTCAACGACATATATGGCACCCAAGAATTTGGTTGGATAACAATGAATGGGAATCCTGTACGAGAAGATATCGAATTTGTAAGATCAGACGTAGGTCATGATTTCAAAGAAGCTGTTGTAGGTGGCCTCCCAACAGGAGATAGTTTTCCTGTAGTGCAATCTGGTCATGCACTTGACAAAAATGGGAAGATAATTACTTATATGAGGGCTAGAACTCAACCTGATTATGAAATTTATGTCAGAGAAACAACCCTAAACGCGAAACAAACAATTGAGAGGGCATGCCGAAGCATTTTAAGGATAAAATCCAAAGTTGCAAAAGTTCCTGAAGATGTGATTCTCAACTCTGATAGAACTGTCCTTGAACTAAAACCTTCAATAATACCAAAAGGCTATGAGGAAAATAACGAACCTGTTATCATAGAAGGCCCAATTAAGACAAAGATGTTTGACTTACTTGTTCAGGCACAACTTGATTACCAAACTTTAAGCGTTAAGGATCCATGTTGGGTCAAGGATAGGTAAAGCTGAACATGATTTTCCAGAGACATGACCTTGTGTTTTCTGACTGGAAACAAATAGACACATCAATAATTCAAAACGAGAATTTTAAAAAACTTATACTTCAAAATACACTTCCTGGCATTGTAAGGCGGGAAGAATTAGATGTCACTCAAGGCGATAATTACTATTCCGAGAATGAAAAAGTCTTTATTGGCTTTGTACACCCCTACACCGAAAATGGTAGAAGACTTAGATTTGGAACTTCGATTCCTGGAAATAAAATTACAAAGCTAGTAACTCCTTATGAGGTCTCAAATTTTTCATTTAAACCCAGAACACCTGCCCTTTTAGCATTATCCCAAATTATACCCCTATTCAAGGTTGGTGTATGGGGCTCAACGTCTCTTGAGATTGTCACAGGATTGCCCTATACCCATGATATGTCCGATTTAGACCTTCTAGTAAAAAACTACACGCCCGAAGAACTTATTAATCTCTTATCTTTCTGTAATGAACTAGAGTCTCGTATTGGGATAAAAATTGATATTGAAATTAATCTTAAGTCAGGTTACGGCATAAATCTTAAAGAATATGCTTCCGAAAGCGATACATTGCTTGGGAAAGGATTAAGAGATGTTGTGTTAATAGATAGAAAGAGCATTGAGGCATATCTATGAAAAAAGTAGACGTACTGGGAGAACTTGCCACTAGAAGCATCCTTTTAGAGGTAGCTACACACCCAAAACCTGGTCTTGTAACACCTTTCTCATCAGGAGCCCATAGAGATATGGACTTCACTCTTTTCTTGAAGAGTACGGCTGTATTGAGCCAGGGGTTTAAGGAGGTATCTCACTTTGGGTATAATTACAAGGGCGATGAAAAAAAGATGCTTCCTCCTTTGAGAAAGCTTGGACTGGAAGTTGAAGAGAGGATGTTTGAAGTAACAAACGGCGTCAATACTCAAAAAGGCTTGATATTCCTTTTTTATCTGATACTTGGTGCATCAGGATATTTATTGAACAAAAGAAAGCTCTCTCCAAAAAATATTTCGGCTTCAGTTTCAAAAATAACTTCCGGAATAACTGAAAAAGAACTTGGATCAATTAAGAAAGGCAAAAAAACTCTTTCAAAGGGCGAGAATACATTTGTCAAGCATGGCATTACAGGGATTAGAGGGGAAGTCGAAAAAGGACTTCCAACAGTCATGGAACTTGGACTCCCGGAATTCAATAAAGCATATGAAAAAACTCAAGACATAAATAAATCTTCACTTCACGCACTTATTGCTATAATGTCAATGGCCGAAGACACAAACATTATCTCAAGAAATGGCATCGAAGCATACTATGATATTCAGAAAAAAGCAGATGAAATAATCAAGGTAGGTGGTGTTTTGACTACCACCGGAATGTCAAAAATATTGGATCTTGAAATGGATTTTCTCAAAAAAAATATTAGCCCGGGCGGGGCTGCAGATTTATTGAGCGCAACATTATTCTTTTACTTCCTCAGTAAGGAGATATGAGTGATATACATGGAACTAACACCCCTCCAGACCTTTATTATCGCACTTGCATTTAGGCTCTCAATACCAATACTACTATTCGTGGGCGTAATATATTTTTACAAAAGGAAGGCTAAAAAACATAGGTAAGTTACTTCCAGAATTCTTCTATTATAAGAGACGCAAGAAAACATAATCCTGAATTTTTTATGCCCCAATATTTTTCTATTTGCGGTCTTGCCGCATCAAGGAGTTTTTTCAACTCTTCATTAATCATTTCATACTCGTTACTTGTAAGTTGTACGATGGATATACGTTTTCCTAAAAATTCCATAATTTTTCCTGCTTCTATCTGGTCTTCTATTTCTTTAATTGAAATTTGATACTCCGATGAATCTATAGCGCATATAATCTCAAAAAGCAAGTTCTTTATCGCATCACGATTTATATCGTTATTCATATTAGTCGACCTCAATTCTAATCAATAGTTTATTAAGTTTATGTCTGCCGATTAGAGTATACGGGGTAGTATTATATAATCCTAATTATAATTATTTATCGTGATTAGAAAATATATGATCTTTTCAATAGTTATTATTTTCTTATTATTTTCTGCCTGCTGTTTATATGTTGAAAACCCAAAATCTGTTCCAATTCAAACTAAAGACCCAGAACCCAGGCATACGGACAAAGAGATTGAATATTTCACCGAAATTGCTTTGGGGACAGAGTATGGAAACAATACACAAGCGATAAGAAAATGGGAGTCAGACATAAGGATAAAAATCAATGGAAATCCAAATGAAAAGGATCTCGAGGCATTGAATCAGGTATTGTCAGATATTAATGCAATAATTGGAGACAAGATTAAAATTTCTCTTGTAAGGACAAATCAGAATATAGATATTAACTTTGTCCCCGTATCCCAATTTTCTAAATGTAACGCCGTTCCTGGAAATTACGGATATTTCAACTGTAAATGGAGAAATGATGTGATCTATGAATGTAATATATGCATAGCAACTGATGAGATACTTCTTCAGGAAGAAAGGACTCATATGATAAGGGAAGAAATAACGCAGTCTCTTGGGCTCATGAAGGACTCCTTGAAATACCGAGATAGTATATTCTATCAAGGCTGGACTCAAACTCAAAAGTATTCAGAAATTGATAAAAAAATGATTGAGATATTGTACTCTGATTATATAAGGCCAGGCATGAGAAAAGATGAAGTAGAAAATATTTTAAGAAAATAGAAACAATTTTAAGTGCATTATTATTAAAGGGGTCATGAACTACAAACTACTATTAGGGTGTCTTTGCATTGGGTCAGGTTTATCCGTTCTTTATTATAGATTTACAAACGCGGTATATTTTGGATTTTTTGATATAGTTGTATTGGCCGTATCATTAGTTGCTGGAATATATCTGATTTCAAAAGGAAGAGAAGAAG
>LNGC01000003.1 GCA_001587715.1 Candidatus Methanofastidiosum methylothiophilum
CCGGCTAGGAAATGGCCAAACTCGCATGCAATGTATCCGCCACCTAAAATTACTACGCTTTTGGGAAGCTGATTTATCTCAAGAATACTTTCATTTGTTAGGTAATCGATTTTTTCTAGGCCCTTAACATTTGGAATAAGAGGCCTTGCACCCGCAGCAATGAATATCTTCTCGCCAATAATCTTTTTTCCACTTACTTCTATTGTGTAGTCGTCTACAAAATATCCAGTTTCATCATAAAAATCAAGATTTTTTGTCTGATTTATTCCTTCCCTCATCTGGTTCCTGTCTTCAGCAATAGAAGATCTCATTCGTTCCATTATTTCTCTAAAACGAATTTTAGTGATATCGGCCTCCACACCAAGTTTTTTTGAGTTTTCAATTTCTGCAACTCTATCTGCAGGAAAAATTAGTAATTTTGAGGGTATACATCCCAAATTTAAACATGTTCCACCAAGGGGGCCCTTATCTACAACGGCCACTTTAAATCCATTTGAAAGTGCATCACTTGCTATCCCCATCCCAGCGCCTGAACCAATAACTAAAACATCATATCTTTTCATTTTTACACCTAAATATATTTTAATAACAAACTAAAAATTAATTTATAATTTGTTATTAGATTTTAGACTATAATAATGTTATGCTTTATGTATATACTACCTAAAATATTTAAATCAAGAAGATATGTATCAATGAATAAAATAAAATTCTGATATCTATAAAAGTGATGCCATGATCAAAATATTGGATAGTTATTTTCCAGGAGTTATTGGGAGGATAACTGAGCTTCATGCAAATTACTATTCTAAAAATTGGGGATTTGGCCTGTACTTTGAGTCAAAAGTTGCAACTGAACTATCCGAATTCTTAAACAGATTTGATAAAAATAGGGATGGAATCTGGGCAGCAGAAGTAAATGGTGAAATTGTTGGGTCAATAATAATTGATGGAAATAATTCAGATGGCAAAGGGGCAAGATTAAGGTGGTTCATACTTGATTCTGAGTTTCAAGGAAGAGGAATTGGTAATTTATTAATGGACAAGGCTATTACTTTCTGTAAAGAAAAAGAATATGGGCGAGTATACCTTTGGACGTTTGCTGGACTCGATGCAGCAAAACACCTTTATGAAAAATATGGTTTCAAGTTATGCAAAGAGCATGAGGACAATCAATGGGGGAAAACAGTAAGTGAGCAGATGTTTGAAGTATTTTTAGAAAAATAAATTGAATTGGTTACCAAAACATATGAAGAGTATACTCTTGGGCAAAACATTTAAGTTAAACTTACTAAGAATAATTGTGATAAAAATGAAAAATAAATTATTTCTATCTACAATATTAATATTTGTCTTGGTTGTTGCATCAGCTGGATGTATAGGACAAGGCACAGAAAAGAAAATTGTAATAGGCACAATGCCATATAATGAGGAATATATCCTTGGGCATATGATCTCCTTATTATTAGAAGATGCCGGCTACAAAACTGAAGTCAAAGAAGGTCTTGGCGGCACACTTATTAATTACGAAGCACTAAAAAGAGAGCAGATTAATGTATTTGTTGGATACACCGGAGCTTTTTATAATACTGTTCTGAAACTACCTGCACTAGATAACTGGGATCCCAATGTAGTATACAATGAAGTAGAAAAGGGATTAAAAGAAAAGGAAGGAATAACAGTTGTTACTAAACTTGGATTTAAGAACAACTATGCAATCTCTGTTCCAAGAAGCTGGGCAGAAGAAAAAAATCTTACAAAGGTGAGTCAGCTTGCACCCTATGCACCGTCAATGGTACTTGGAACTGACATAGAGTATCCAACTGCTCCAGACGGACTTCCAACATTTGAAAAGGCATATGGATTCAAATTTAAAGATGTAAAATCAATGGAACCAACACTTGTATATGAGGCCATAAAAAATAAACTAGTCGACGTTATCACTGGTTATACAACTGACAAGCGAGGAGAGCTATTTGATCTAGTAGTATTAGAGGATGATAAAGGTGGGCTATTACCATACGATGCAATTATTATCACAACTACCTCATTTGCTAAAGACGAGGCAGTAGTTACAGTTCTAAAAAAACTTGAAGGAAAGATCGATGACAAAGCTATGGCCGACATGAATTATCAGTATGACATTGAGAAGAAAGAATCAAGGGATATTGCTAGGGCATTCTTAATCTCACAAGGGCTGATTAAAAATTAATAATTTATTTTTTTATTGGAGAGGGTAGAACGAATAAATTTCTATCGAGCGAGTGCTTAGAATCTTTAAGATTTGAACATGTGACAAAAATATACAAAGAATCAAAAGCTATTAATGATCTTTCATTTGAAATATGCAAGGGAGAACTATTTGTAATATTGGGTTCAAGCGGTTCTGGGAAGACCACAACTTTGAGGTTAATTAATAGGCTTATAGATCCAGATGAAGGAGCAGTTTATCTCAATAGTAATGATACTAAAACTATGGATCCAGTTAAGCTCAGACGAAAAATAGGGTATGTTATACAGCAGATTGGTCTTTTCCCGCACATGACGGTCAAAGATAATATTGGCCTAATACCTCGCCTAGAAAAATGGAAGGAAGAGGATATTTCAAATAAAGTTGATGAACTTCTCACTCTTGTTGCGCTACCGCCTGATTTATTCAGATATCGTTATCCAAATCAATTGAGTGGGGGGCAACAACAGAGGGTGGGACTTGCAAGAGCACTTGTCATGGATCCACCATTATTACTCATGGACGAACCCTTTGGTGCACTCGATCCACTTTTAAGGATGCAGCTTCAAAATGAATTTCTTTCAATAAAAAGAAAACTTGACAAAACAATAGTTTTTGTTACTCATGATATTGAAGAAAGTTTCATTTTAGCAGATAGAATTGGAGTCATGCACGGAGGCAAAATGCTTCAGATTGGAACGCCTTCTGAACTATTATTTGAACCTTCAAATGAAATTGTCTCAAAGATAATTGGCGCAGAAAATAAATTCAAGGCAATAAGATTCCTTCAGGCAAAAGATGTAATGATTCCACTTGATAAGAGCTGTCTGATTGAATCAGATATTTCATGTAAAGAAACTATTAACATGATGATTTCGCACAAGATAGATTCCTGTATAATAAAAAAATCAAACTCCGATATAGCTCAAGTCTCATTAATCGAGTTATTGAATGAGAAGGATAAAGCGAAATCTATACTGGCCATTGGAAATAAATTAAATGTATTTGCATCAAACGATACGCTTTCATCAATAATATCACTTTTAAAATCATCAAATGAGTCAATGGCAGTAATTATTGATCGTGGCAATGTATTAGGGATTGTAAGAATTAATTCAGTTTTAATGAACTTAGTTTAGGGGATATCTTGGCTGCTATATTGGACACTATAATTTCAGTATGGACTACACATCAAATTACTTTGAGGACCATTCAGCACCTGCAAATGTTTTCTATCGCCTTGGCTATATCGATAATAATAGGTGTGGCATTAGCAATTCTAGTTTACAGTAATCCTAGACTTGCCAATGTCTGGTTCAATGTGTTAAATATAATTGAAACTATACCTGAGTTAGCATTATTTATTTTTCTCTTACCTATCCTGGGGCTGGGGGAGAAGCCTACCATAGTCGCATGTATCTTGTATTCTATACTCCCAATTATGAGAAATGCCTATACTGGATTGGCCCATGTCAGCAACGAATATATTGAAATAGCGAAGGCAATTGGCCTTACAAAAAATGAGATTCTATTAAAAATAAGACTCCCAATGGCCCTACCCTTGATAAGCAGCGGAATTAGAGTTGCAGTTGTATACATAATGGGAATTGTCACACTAGGAGGTCTAATCGCAGCCGGAGGTCTTGGAGTTCCTTTACAAGCAGGAATATACAGATACGATATCCCTGCCATAATAATTGCAGCCCTCTGGGTTGGGACACTTGGAGTTATTTTTGACTTTATAGCATGGGTTATAGAAAGTAGATTGGCAAGGAGGTTTAATCCTTGGTAGCCTTACTCCCTCTTTTGGATGCTATTCTACAACATCTTACTTTGGTCTTTACATCGTTAGCAATAGGGATATCTTTAGCAACACCTCTTGCGATCCTTTCTGTTTTTTACAAACGTGTTTCTTATGTTGTTTTAACTATAATTAATATGGCCCAGAGCATCCCAAGTTTTGCCCTTGTTGCAATAATAGTTCCTTTAGTTGGAATAGGATTTGTACCAGGCATAGTTGCCATAGTTTTAGGGTCAATTGTACCCATTGTAAAGAATATGTATGTGGGTCTAGCAAAAACCGATATTGCACTTATTGATACGGGTAAGGGTATGGGATTGACAGATCTCCAGATAGTAAGATATGTAAGACTCCCTCTAGCATACCCTGCTATATTCGCAGGATTAAAATTTTCCGCTGTAATTGCCAATGGAATAGCAGTTTTAACAGCAATTATTGGGAGTGGGGGATTGGGGAGAGTAATATTTGAAGGATTAGCAAGTTTTAACATTAATAAAACTTTGAGTGGTGCAATACCTGCAATTCTAATAGCTTTATCCTTAGATATGATATTCTCGATAGCAGAAAAGAAATTAAAATCAAAATCAGTTTACTAACTACTTGTAAGATCCTAGTGTCTTCATGTAGTTCGCCCTTTCATATGCTGAAGGCTCTAAAACATTTCTTTGTGATATAAGACCCTGAATTGACTTTATTGAGTCGTATTCGTGGCTAGATAGCCAGTCTTTAACTTCAGATAAGACTTTTTCAATATGGTCAATGCCATTTTTTATCAAAGCAGAGGTCATCATTGAAACGTTTGCTCCGGCCATAATTGTTTTGATGACATCCGAGCCGGTGTGAACACCACCTGTGATTGCAATATCGGGCTTTATCTTTCCGTACATTATTGCGGCCCATCTTAATCTTAGTCTTAGCTCATCACTATTACTCAAAACAAGATTTGGAGTTATTTCGAGATTCTCAACATCAATATCAGGCTGGTAAAACCTATTGAATATTACAAAAGCATCAGCACCAGCTTTTTCTAGATTTCTTAGTAAGTTAGGAGTTGAAGTAAAATAAGGGCTGAGTTTAACTGCCAACGGAATTTTAATTTTTTGTTTGACACTTTTGACAAGATTATAATAATTTTCTTCAATCTTTTCTGATTTTATTGAAACGTCAGTAGGTATGTAGTAAATGTTTAACTCTAATGCATCAGCACCGGCCTGTTCTATCTTTTGTGCATACTTTATCCATCCGCCTTCTGAAACTCCGTTTAAGCTTCCGATAATTGGTATGTCTAAACTTGCCTTTACTTCCTTTACAAGTTCAATATATTCATCGGGGGCAAACTTGAATTCTTTTATCTCAGGAAAATAAGTCAGGGCTTCTGCGTAGCTTTCTGTCCCCTGAAGTAAAAATTTATTCAACTCCTCTTGTTCAATTTCGAGCTGCTCCTCAAAAAGCGAGTGCAAAACAACTGCCGCAGCACCCGATCTCTCAGCTTTTTTGATATTCTTTGGATCTTCCCATAAGTATGAAGATGAAGCCACTATGGGATTCTTTAAATTAAGTCCCATGTAGCTTGTTGAAAGATCAATCATTTTTCCTCCTCTTTTGGCTGTGGCATTTCTGACCAATATTTGTAGAAGTTCCATCTTTGTAGGACTTGTTTCTGTGACTCGTCTAAGAGTTTCTTTGCTACTTCAGGTTTGCTTCTGAGCAATATCTTGAATCTAGTTTCGTTGTAGATATATTTATCAAGAGTTATTGAAGGCTTGCCTGAGTCCAACTGAAGTGGATTTTTTCCCTCCTTCTCTAAATTTGGATTGTATCTCATCAGTGGCCAGTAACCAGACTGGACTGCAGCCTTCTGTTGATCAGGACCATGGATAAGATCATATCCTTGATTGATACAGTGTGCATAAGCTATAATAATTGATGTACCCTCGTATGCTTCTGCTTCTAGGAAGGCTTTTACTGTTTGAGCATTATTTGCACCGAAAGCAACTCTTGCTACGTATACATTTCCGTAGATCATCGCCATCATGGCAAGATCTTTCTTTGGTGTTGGTTTTCCTCCCATTGCAAACTTTGCCACTGCACCAAGTGGTGTTGCCTTTGACATTTGGCCTCCTGTATTTGAGTAGACTTCTGTATCGAGAACAAGGATGTTGACATTTTTTCCTAGTGCAAGAACATGATCAAGACCCCCATACCCTATGTCATAGGCCCAACCGTCTCCTCCCAAAATCCAGACACTTTTTTTAACTAAAGAATCAGCTAAACTCAATAAATCCTTTGCTTCAGGCTTTTGCATCGACTTAAGTTTGGCCTTCAACAGCTTTACCATCTCTCGCTGCTTGTTTATTCCTGTCTCGGTATCTTGATTTGTGTTTTTTAGTTCATATACAAGGTCCTTTCCCAAATCATCTGTAAGTTTTTCAACTAACTCCATTGCATATTCTTTTTGTTTATCAAGAGCCAATCTCATACCAAGACCAAACTCTGCAGTATCTTCGAAAAGAGAGTTGGACCATGTTGGGCCACGGCCATCCTTATTTGTGGTGTATGGTGTCGTTGGGAGATTTCCCCCATAAATCGATGAACATCCTGTTGCATTGGCTATTACAGCCCTATCTCCAAATAATTGTGTCATTAGCTTTACGTAAGGAGTTTGACCACAACCTGAACAAGCCCCCGAAAATTCAAACAGAGGTTCTAAAAGCTGAATATCCTTTACAGTTGTAACATTTAATTTTTCACGGTCAACATAAGGGATAGATTCAAAGAAATTCCAGTTTTCTTTTTCTCTATCGAGTATGGGGTCCTTAAATTCCATATTCACAGCTTTTAATTTGGGGTCCTGTTTGTTTTTTGCAGGACATGTTTCATAACAAAGTTTGCATCCGGTACAGTCTTCTGGCGAAGCCTGAACAGTATAAATGAAATCCTTAAACTGTGAAAATTTTGCTTCAACGTGTTTGAATGAAGCCGGTGCACCCTTTAAAGAATTTTTTGAGTAGACTTTAGCCCTGATAACTGCATGTGGGCAGACAAATGTGCATTTACCACATTGTATACAAGTTTCAGGATCCCACACTGGCACGTCAAGCGATATATTTCTCTTTTCCCACTTTGTTGTTCCAGTTGGATATGTACCATCATGGGGAAACGCACTCACTGGGAGCTCGTCTCCCTTTCCGATAACCATTTTAGATATGGCATTTTTGACGTATGCTGGGGCTTCTTCCGGCATTGATGATTTCAAATAAAAGTTGCTTGTTACCTTTCCAGGTACCTTCACTTCGTAGAGATTGTCAATGGCCTTATCAATTGCCTCATAATTCATCTTTAATATTTTTTCTCCCTTGAGGCCGTATGTTTTTTCAGTAAACTTTTTTATTGACTTAATTGCATCTTCTTTTGGAATGACATTACTTAAGGCAAAAAAACATGTCTGCATAATTGTATTGATTCTAACTCCAAGGCCTATATCCTTCGCTATATCATAAGCATCAATTGTATAAAATTTAATCTTCTTATCTATTATTTCCTGCTGGACGTTTCTTGGAAGCTGGTCCCATACTTCTTCCTTAGGGTAAGGACTATTCAAAAGGAATATCGAATTCTTTTCAGCAACATTTAGCATATCATATTTATCTAAAAATGAACATTGGTGGCACGCCACAAAGTTCGCCTTATCTATTAGGTAAGGAGATCTTATTGGGTCTGGGCCAAATCGCAAATGTGAAATTGTAAGTGATCCGGCCTTTTTTGAATCATAATAAAAGAAACCTTGTGCATAGTTGTCTGTTTCTTCACCAATTATTTTTATTGAGCTCTTGTTTGCACTTACTGTACCGTCAGCACCTAGGCCAAAGAACACTGCCCTTGTTCTGTTTTCAGGCTCAACGAAAAAGTTTGGGTCATAATCGAGACTTTGATGGGTTACATCATCATTAATTCCTACAGTAAATCTGTTCTTTGGATTTGGCTTCTTTAATTCATCAAACACAGCCTTTGCCATTGAAGGTTTAAACTCTTTTGAGGATAACCCGTAAATTCCTCCAATTATTTTTGGCATCTTTTCCATTTTTAACATACCATTTGAGAATGCTGAAGAAAGGGCAGTTGTAATGTCAAGGTAAAGAGGTTCTCCCAAAGCGCCAGGCTCTTTTGTTCTATCAAGAACTGCAATGCTTTTTACAGATAGAGGTAGTGATGAAATGAAGTGTTTCAAAGAAAAAGGTCTGAAAAGTCTTACTTTTAGGACTCCTACCTTTTCACCCTTCTTATTTAGGTAGTTCACAGTTTCTTCTACAGTTTCAGCACCGCTTCCCATGATAATAATAATTCTTTCAGCATCTGGAACCCCCTCGTACTGGAAAAGTTTGTACTGTCTGCCAACAATCTTTGCAAATTTGTCCATAGCTTCCTGGACCAAATCTGGGCAGGAATTATAATAAGGATTTATTGTTTCTCTTGCCTGGAAAAATGTATCTGGATTATGGGATGTCCCCCTGATTACTGGATTATCCGGCGAGAGGGCTCTTGCCCTATGGGCCCTTACCAAATCCTCATCTATCATTTCATTTAAATCAGAAAGCGTTAAACGTTCAACTTTAGAAGTTTCAGCTGATGTTCTAAATCCATCAAAGAAATGTAAAAATGGAACTCTTGATTTTAATGTTGCGGCTTGGGCTATAAGTGCAGTGTCCATTACTTCCTGAACAGAGTTTGACGCTAGAAGGGCAAATCCAGTAGAACGTACCGCCATTACATCCCCATGGTCACAAAAGATTGACAGAGCATGTGTTGCTAGAGTCCTAGCACTTACATGAAAAACAGTAGAGGTAAGCTCCCCAGCAATTTTATACATGTTGGGGATCATTAAAAGAAGTCCTTGAGCTGCGGTAAAGGTAGTAGTAAGTGCACCTTTCTGCAAAGAACCGTGAACAGTACCAGATGCCCCACCTTCACTTTGCATCTCAGTTACACTAGGAACTGTACCCCATATATTGGGCTCCCCTTCGGATGCCCACTGGTCAGATAACTCCCCCATTGTTGAAGAAGGAGTTATAGGATATATTGACATTACTTCATTAACATGATAAGCTACATATGCAGCAGCTTCATTTCCATCAATAGTAACCATCTGCCTTTTCATAATATATTCACCATCAACGTAATAGTGTGTATAGGAACTAAAAAAAATTAAAATATAAGGTTATCCCATAAAGTCTTTTCCAAAAAAATAATTTAAAAATAAGAAATAATTCATTACCATTTATTGTATCTGATTCTGTCCTCTTTGAATCTTGTGGCAGGTTTTGGTATTTCTACGGGGTATCCCATTATGACAATAGAAAGTGGCGTTATCTTCTCAGGTATTCCAAGTAAAGCTCTAAACCCGCTTACCCTATCTTCTAGAGGATATATACCAGACCAAACAGCGCCTAATCCAAGGGCATGGGCCGCGAGTAAGATATTTTGAGTCGCAGCGGAGCAGTCCTGAACCCAAAATCCAGGGTACTTTTCCAAACTGGGGTCTCCGCAAATAACTATTGCAGCAGATGCCTCCTTCGCCATCGGAGCATATAGGCTTACATTCGGGACCTCTTCAAGGGTCTTTTTATCATCTATGACAACAAAATGCCATGGCTGTTGATTACCCGCCGAGGGCGCGCTCATGGCCGCTTCTAATAACTTGTCCATCATATCTTTTTGAATCTTCTTATCTGTAAATTTTCTTACACTTCTTCTTGTACGAATTGCATCAAGGGCTTCCATCTAATTCCTCCATGATTATTTCTAATTCTAAAATTATAAACCTAATCCAATTAAAAAACCGAAACGATTATAAAAGTCAGCATAATCCATAAGTTTAGGTAGAAGCATGAGTTCAATTAGGGTTATAGTTCTCGATGTTTTAAAACCCCATAAACCAATACTTCCAGATTTTGCAAATAAGCTAGCAGAGATACCGGGAATTATAGGTATTAATATTTCCGTTGTCGAGATAGATCAAAAAACTGAAACAATCAAACTTTCTATACAAGGGGACGCAATTGATTATGAGTTATTAAAAGAAGAGATAGAAAAACTTGGTGGTACTGTTCACAGTATCGATAAAGTTGCCGCAGGTAAAAGAATTGTACCTGAAGTTGAAACTTTACAAGACAGGTCTTAATTTCCGCCTCTATTTTTTCTTATCTCTTTTGATATTTTTCTAAGTATCTCATTTTTAGAGAACTTTTTTTCAACTATGAATCTTCCGAGATTCCTTTCTTCTTGTCCTTGCTCCTTTGGGTATCTTGAGTTCTTCTCAATTTCGTGACTTATCCCAATAGAATCCAGAGCTTTTTTTATCTCATCAAATTTTGGGCGGTCTAATGCCAAATTTTTTGGAAGTTTCCTGCCTCCCTTCTTTGATAGATTTTTGTCAAGATAGGCTGGCCATACAATGTAACCCTTCAAAACAATCCCCCTAAGCTTTTAAATAGTCCATTAACAGAATATAAAAGTGTATTGGTGAGCCTATGCATGAACTTTCCCTTGCTGATGGTATGCTGAAGACTGTATTGGAAGCTGCACAAAAAGAAAAAGCCAAGAAAATAAAGTCAATTAAGCTAGAGATGGGTGAGATACTCCTAGTCAATAGTGAGCAGCTTACCTTCTGCTTTGATGTAATCTCAAAAGGAACAATTGCAGAAGATGCCAAACTCGATATAACATTTTTAAAACCAAGAGTTCATTGTAACAAATGTAATAAAGAATTCAATATTAGTTCCGATAAAGATTTTCCGATACTTTCAATGATTTGTGAATGCGGCTCAAATGACGTCACAATTTTATCTGGTCGAGAGTTTAACATCAAGTCTATTAAAATTGAAGAGGATTAATTTTTAGAAAGAAACCTTTCGATCCTATCACAAGCTTCATTTATTTTTTCTTTTTTGAGAGGGTAGGCAAGTCTCACAAATTCATCAGAGTATGGGCCAAAAGCAGCACCAGGAACTGATACAACTTTTTCTTCATTCAACAGCTTTTCAGAAAACTCTTCTGACTTCATTTTTGTTTGTGATATGTTCATAAATAGATAGAATGCACCTTCAGGTTTAATTGCACTTACTCCTTTCATCTCTTCAATTCTTTTCATAAGTAAATTTCTTCTATCTTCAAACTCATCCCGCATATGATTAACAAAATCCTGAGATCCTTTTAGGGCTTCCAAAGCACCAAATTGGGCAAATGTATTATTGCATACCGGACCGTACATGTGTAGCTTTAGCATTCTGTCAAATAGACTTTCATCCTTTGAGGATAGGTATCCAACTCTCCATCCTGTCATAGAATAGGTTTTAGAAAAAGAGTTAACTGTAATAACGTTGTTTTCCATACCATTAAGCGACGCCAAGCTTACATGTTTTTTGCCGTCATAGATAAGACTTTCATAAACTTCGTCAGATATTACTTTTAGATTATATTCCATAATTATATCAGAAATCTTCTCCAAGTCTCTTTTTTTCATAACTGCTCCAGTTGGATTTGAAGGAGAATTCAGTATCAATAGTTCTGTTTTTTCAGTTATTTTTTCTTCTAGAAGGTCTGGATTTAAGATAAAGTTCTCATCTTCCTTACATTCAACCTCTATAGGATTTCCTCCAGAAAGTATAACTGTTGGGACATAAGCAACAAATGCAGGGGATGGAACAATGACACCATCTCCAGTCTTAATTGACGATTGAATTGCCAGGGCCAAGGCTTGCCCACCACCAACAGTTATCATAATTTCATTTTCAGATACATCGATGAAGTTTTGCTTTTTCATTTTTTCAGAAATGGCTTGCCTTAATTCTAAAAGTCCAGAATTAGGGGAATAGTAAGTTTTTCCTTCTTTTAGGGCCTTAATTGAAGCTTCAACGATATGAGGGGGTGTATCGAAATCAGGCTCCCCAATCCCAAGACTTATTATCCCTTCCATACTCTGTGCAAGGTCAAATAATTTTCTGATACCTGATTTTGGAATCCTGTCTAGTGACGATGATATAGAATGTTCTGGCATACCCTCTCCCTCTAAAAGTCAAAAAGTGTTTTTTGTTGATTCTTTTGCTTATCCTCTTTCTGTTTTTCAGTTTCCTTTGAGAGTTCTTTTCCAGTAGCTTCTTTCTTGAATTCTACCTTTTTTTGATTTTCTATTGGAACTAACTCAATTTTCTCCTTTTTTTCTGGCTGCTTTAAAAGCTCTTCTCTTGCCAATTCTATTTTTCTATAATTCTTGTCATCAATAAACTTAATCTCTTCCATATCAAATTCAAAAAAGTTTGATATAAGGGCCCCTTTTTTAGGATTAAGGAATAAAGCCGATATCATAGGTAGATAAGTTCTTGCAACTTTTCTAGAACAATGACACTTTTTCCCAATCTTATCAAGGATTATCTTTTTTGTCTCCCTAGCCTTTTTTGAAGATCCTAAGACCTGAAAATATTTTGGGGGGGAGAATGGAATGTACCTTGAGTCAGTTACCCCGGCCACAGAAACACCACCTGTCATAAGGTCTGATGCATATTTCCACATGGAATAATTTCTAGTATTAAAAGCCCTTTTCAAGTAGATATCTGAAGTTGATAGAAGTCTCATAGCTTCAAGTAGGTCTTTTCCTTTGTACGCCTTGGGAGTGTTTTCGTCAATCCAAAGAAGAAGCTCATCTGGTTTTTTATCAACATCAAAAAAGTCTTTTCTGACATCAATTGAGTTTGACATGTAAAGCTTTGACAAAGCCTCAAATATGGAAGCTTCTGTGTCCCTAGAGCCAACTAACTTCTCATCGCCTTTTACCAATTTGTTACCTAACGAATCAAGATCATTAATCGCTGCTCGCATATCTCCTGTTGATTGTTCTGCTATCCTCATCAGAGTTTCATCCTCTACATGAATACCTTCGGCGACAACTATCTCTTTCAATCTGGCAAAGACAGTCCTGGATTGAAGTCTTTTGAACTGTACAAGTTTACAGTTGTCTCTTATAGACTGAGATACTTCCCAGTAGCTGTTTGCAGTAAGGATGATTGGATTTTGTGTATTCTTTATTATCTCAAGTAATGCTTTTGACCCTCCAAAATCTTCCTTTCCGTGGATATTATCTGCCTCATCTAACAAGATTATTTTCTTGTATCCAAAAAGAGTTTTCGAAGTAGAGGCATTTCCAACTATTCTGTTTAGAACAGTCTGGTCTCTTTTATCGCTGGCATTTAGTTCTATTAAGTCATATCCAAGTTCTTTTGACAATACCTTTACTGTAGTAGTTTTGCCACTACCCGGGGGCCCATAAATTAGAAGCGCTTTTTTTTCTGTACCCCAGGTATTTATCCATGCTAGAATATCCTTTACTAGTGCCTGTTGACCTTTTATTTCAGAAAAATTTTTTGGAAAGTATTTCTCAACAAGCATATTATCGTTATCCTGAAGAAAGATTGGCGAGAAGATATTCAAGCTGGATAAATTCATTTGCTCCCTGCACAAGCCTGAAATCCGCCTCACCTATCATCTCAACAATTCTAACTTTTTCCTTGTCAGAAACTTCTAAATTGAAAGTCTCTCTGTGCATCTGCATTATTATATCTTCACCAGACAATCCCTGCTCCAATAGAAGCGTCTGGAGTATTTTTCTTGATGAAATGAAATCGCCAGATAGGGCAACCTTCATCATGTTTTTTATTTCTTCAGGTTTAGCCCTTGATGAAACCTGATATACTAAACTTTCTGTTATTGAGTCTCCTATACCTGATGAGGACTGGAGAGCATTGATTGCCTTTCGCATATCTCCTTCAGATACATAGGCAATAGCATTAAGTCCATCTTCCTTAAGTTCAATATTTTCTGCTTCCGCTATCTTCTTAACCATTATTTTTACGGCATCAGTTGATAACGGGCCGAATCTGAATACTGCACATCTGGACTGTATCGGATCAATAATTCTTGATGAGTAATTACATGAAAGAATGAACCTGCAGGTCGAAGTATATACCTCCATAGTTCTCCTCAAAGCATTTTGAGCATCTGAGGTAAGTGCATCAGACTCATCTAGAAATATTATCTTGAAATCTCCACCTATTGGTTTAGTTCTTGCAAAGTCCTTTATTTTCTCTCTGACTACATTTATACCCCTCTCATCTGAGGCATTCGTCTCTTGAAAATTCTGCTTCCAATAATCACCAAAAATCTCTTTCGCAAGAGCTATGGCTGCTGTAGTCTTTCCAACCCCTGGAGGGCCAGCAAATAGCAGGTGGGGCATTGATTTATTATCAACATAAGATTTAAGTCTTCTAATTATGGGGTCTCTCCCAACTATATCGTCAAGCTTCTGGGGCCTGTACTTCTCTGTCCAGGGTTTTTCAAACTCCATTGAATCACAACCAATCATGTTAATTATCTAAAATATTTAAGTCTTATTGGATATTTTTGATAAGATCTCCTATATTTGAATTGGGTTTATACTCTTTTAAAAGTGTCTTAATGAAATCTTCTTGAAAATCAAAAATCTCCTTTATTCTCTCTCTGACAAGACAATCTGATAGGAAGCACATCGATAAAAAAGAGGTGACATTTTTTGGGCTATTTGATAAATGGGCCTTTTCAAAGTCAATTATGACATTTTTTTCCCCACAAATAATATGCTTTCCACCCTGAATTTGTCTATGGTTTATCCCAGCTCTATCTAGAACATTGCACTGCCTTGTAATATCAAAGATGTCCTCTCTATTGAACTTCCCCTCAATTAATAGGTCTCCTTCGATATATTCCATTATGATGAAATTATCATCATATCCATATATCTTTGGCCCAACACCATGTCCATTGGCCTTAATTAAATAATAAACTTCTTTCTTCAGAGACCCTTTCCTTTCAGAGTCTGACCTTTCAATTTTAATTGATACTTTTTTATTTTCGTAATTACCCAAAAAAATAATTGATGTATTTCCTTTACCTATTGCCCGATCTAATCCAAGTTCAACTCTCCCAAAAGAGTAGATATTGCCGATACCTTTTTCAAAAAGAGATTTTTTCAGAGCCGATGCCCGCTCATGAGAAAACCTGGGGTAATCAATCGACCTTATGTCCTTTAAGGCAGTTTCCATCTAATCAGTCAAGAGCAATTTTTTTACCCTGACGCCGGCATCCCTTATCATGCTCATTTTTATTTCGTTGTCAAGGTCATAATCTCTCCCATAAACTATTTCTTTTACACCTGCATTTATGAGAATTTTTGTACATGACATACAAGGAAAATGAGTCGAGTAAACAGTTGAATTTTCGGTTGAAACACCATGTATTGCAGCTTGAATTATCGTGTTCTGTTCTGCATGAACCCCCCTACATAAGTGAGATTTCTCAAGAGAGCCAAGTGTCTGTCTAAGACACGTTTCTTCTGAGCAGTGAGGGAGGCCCCGAGGGGCACCATTGTAACCTGTAGAAATAATATATCCTTCTTTAACTAATACTGCACCAACATGCTGTTTTATGCAGGTAGATCTTTTCTTAACTAACTCTGCAATACTCATAAAGTATGTGTCAATATCCATCCTTGCCATAAAAATCACACTATTACTTAAAAAATTCTTTAACAATTATCCTTCTTTCATCAATATCTTTTCCTTCAAACAGTTTATAACAACCGCAAGAAGCTTTACCCTCTGTACATATACCTTCACTGATGCATTTTGGTCCTGATGATTCAAATAATGCAGGTGAGACTTCAAGGACTTGATATAGCATTTCCCATGCCATATCCCTGATTTCCCACTGTGCTCTGTTGCAACATCGAAGATTAAAGAAATGCAGTAACTCTCTTGCATTCATTGTCATTACAAGATTAGTTTTAATGGCGTTAGGGAGTACAAATCTCGCGTCTTCAGGAGCTATACCAAGTCCAAGCAGTTTCTTATAACTCTCAGTATTATTATTAAGACTCTTATTAAATATCTCTTCTGCAGCTTTATTATTCTTAATCGAAGGTGGGGTAACAAATGGAACGTCTTCCATCTTTACATATCTCTGGCTCTGCTGTGTGAAAGAAGCTATTCTGTGCCTTACTAATTGATGGGAGCATGCCCTAGAAATGCCTTCTATAGAAAAAGTAAAACTTGCATGCTCTATAACTGAATAATGGCCATATCCAACAACTCTCTGAATCCTCTTTTTTGCATTGTCCGCATCTATTTCATTTAACATGTCTGAAGGAGTTCCTTCCTTCATTGATGTAAGGGCTGCAACAGCACATACTTTTTCAGGATTTTGGGTATGCTCTAAAAGAACAACTTTCATTATACTGAATTGAGTCAGATATTATATAAGATTAAGCATTTATAATTGAATATATATACTAGACTATGAATTATAGTGCAATGGTAAATATTGATTATCAATACTTTCTTATTATTTAAATAATAACATCAATATTTCTAAAGTCATTAAGCCCTTTTTGTTTATATTTTGTAATGATTTTGGAACATTGTTATATATTATCGATATCGAAAAGCTTATAAACTGGTAACTGTATATTGATTATCAGCTACTAAAGGATAGGTGAAGTGTTATGAAAATTGTTGAAAGAGGAATTGAAAGGCACACAGATAAGCCCTACACAGTTAGGATACTTGTCGAAAACCTAAACCTTGGCACAATAAGCCCAGGGACAATCCCAGGATCCGTAAATGTAAAAACTTACGACACAGATCTTGGAACATACTTAGAGCTTACTGGGGACACAAGGGATGTTATAGAGTGTGAGACAAGGATAGTAGAGATGAACGAAACTGTAAAGGTAAAAGACGTAAGAAAAGTATTTTCCGAGATTTAATTTTTTTATTTTAATAAATAATCTTGAGGAGAACAATGCTAGGAAGATGCTCAAGGATTGTCATCGTATCAATATTCATATTGGTAATGATGGTACCATCTACTTGGGGCGCTACTAACAAAAATTTTCTCCTTAATGTTGTTAGTGTAAATGGAACTCCAATCCAAGATGCAGAAATCAGAATGTCATTGCAATCTGATTCAAATTATCAAAGATCTGGAAATTCAAATTCAAGAGGGGAACTCCTTTTTGAAAATATAGCCGAAGGAACCTATTCGATTACTATTGTAAAAAGTGGATTTGTCACAATACTCGAGAATGTAGATATTACTTCAATCTCTTCAAAGACATTTTATCTCCGACATTCCGGATTTAAAATAATTTCTGGTCGAGTTTACAAAGATTCAAATGATAATAAGGTCTTTGACACCGGGGAACTTGGGATAGCTAATGCGACTGTCAAAGCCACAAATGTAACTACAAACGAAACATTTTCCGTTAATACAGATGACAATGGACAATTTAGGATTGAAATACCCGATGCACAAAACTATAAAGTTATAGTTTCTTATTCCGCTTCAGAGTATGAAGTACCAAATACTGTAACGCCAATAGAGACTGTGGATTATTCGATAACAGTTCCTTTAATAATAAAAGGAGAAGTTTACGGCAAGGTAACAACAGATGAAGGCAACCCATTGTTCGGTATACAAGTTTTTCTCAAAGGAACAAGTGTAACTTATACTTCTACTGATCTCGGGGGATTCTTTAGATTCTCAGTAAAACCTGGAACTTATTTTGTAGAAGTTGAGTTCATGGATTATGAGAAATATGCAACTGAACCTTTTAATCTTGCACAAGAAGAACAAAAAGAAGTAACAGTTGTTTTATCCAAACAAAAAGGAACTCTCACTTACGAAATAAAAACAGAAGATGGCAAGGCTTTATCTGAAGTCGATGCTGAGCTAATAAAGACTGGAAGCGGTGTCTCAGTTGAGAAGATTAGCAAGGCGAATGGAACAATACAGCTTCCACCAGGAGTCTATACTTTAAAGGCCGATGCAAAAGGATATGAGCCATCAGAAATAAATTTTGAGATTACTAAAGCGGGGATTACAAAGTCACTGACATTAAAACAATCAAATGGTTCAATAAAAGTTACGCTAAAGGATTTGAAAGGTAATCCTATCAGTGGAGTTTCTGTTCTTGTAGACGGACAGCAAAAAGGCAGTTCAGATAATTCTGGTACATTAGTAATATCTGATCTTCCACCAAAAGAATATCAAGTTACAGCATCTTCAACACTTTACGGAAAAGTAACACAGATTGTAAAAGTTGAAGGGGAAACAGAAAAAGAAATCAATTTAATTTTAGCATCAAATATCCTAATCCAAGGATTACCTATTATCATAATTGCAGCATTTTTCATTATCATAGCTTTCTTAAAAATGAATGTGAAGCATATCGGTCTTCCAAAAAAGACATTTGAAAAGCCGCAGATGCAAGAAGTACCGCCCCAATTATATTCACAGGAAATTGAAAAAAGACAAGATTCAGTGGAATCAAAACAGGTACCAATCAAAAAATCAAAGCTTAAGACAAAAAGACCCCTCAGAGGACTTCCAAAAAAGCCTTCAAAAAATAAAGAAAATCCATAAGCTTTTTTAGGTTATAATTCTATTCTTAGTTATATGAAGAAAAAAATAGTTATCGTTGGGGCTGGCCCTGCAGGTCTATTTTCTGCTTACAAGCTTTCTGAGAACAATAACTTCGATATTACTCTCCTTGATAGGGGTAGGGACGTCGATAGCAGAAAATGCCCACTAGAACGTACTGGTGTTTGTGATAACTGTAATCCTTGTAATGTTTTATATGGCACTGGAGGGTCAGGTTGCCTTTCAGATGGTATACTAAATCTAAGACCAGATATAGGTGGAGATCTAGAAGAGCTTACTGGAAAAGCCGACAAAGCAATAAAATTGGTAAGTGTTGTTGATTCTATTTTTTTAGATCACGGGGCTCCAGAAAAACTTTTCATAGGCGAAACTGAGATGATTGAAGATTTACAAAGAAAAGCTGAAGCTTCTGGGATTAAGTTTATTCAGATACCTCAAAGACACATAGGAAGTGACTACACCCCTGTAGTAATAAACTCTATGAAAAAATACCTTGAGAAAAAAAGAGTAAAATTCGTCTTACTGGCTGATGTCAATAAAATTGAAAAACAAAAACAAGGGTTCACCACCAATTATACACAAAAAAATACCCTCCATAAAATTGATTCTGATTATGTCATTTTAGCCCCAGGTAGGGCTGGCTCTAGTTTTTTAATGTCACAAATTAAGGAACTTGGTATAAAGACACAGAACCAACCAATTGACATTGGGGTCAGAGTTGAAGTATCCAAAGTAGTAATGAAACCGGTAATTGAAGTTAATAGAGATCCAAAATTTCATATATATTCTAAGACTTATGATGATTTTGTAAGAACTTTCTGTACAAATCATGAAGGATATGTGATGAAAGAGCAATACGATGGATATGTTGGGGTAAATGGACATTCAATGAGGGATATTAAATCTCATAACAGCAACTTTGCTTTTCTTTCAAGGGTAACATTGACATCGCCTGTTGAAGATACAACATCTTATGGAATTTCCATTGCTAAAATTGCTACAGTTCTGGGAGGTGGAAAACCCATCATACAGAGATTTGGAGACTTAAGGAGGGGCAGAAGGTCAACAACTGAAAGAATTAGTAGAAGTAACATAAAACCTACACTTCTTTCAGCAACCCCAGGAGACATAGCCATGGCATTGCCATATAGAATAGTCACAAATTTAATTGAATCTCTTGAAAGACTGGATAATGTAATTCCAGGAGTGGGGAGCGATTCAACGCTTCTATATGCCCCCGAGATTAAATTCTACGGAATAAAAGTAAAAGTGGACTCATCAATGGAAACTAATTTATCAAATCTTTTTGTTGCTGGGGACGGAGTTGGGCTTTCAAGAGACATAGTTAACTCGGCAGCCACGGGGATTCTTGCAGCAGAAGGAATAATAAATAAGGAGATTAAATCTTGAAAGACATTGAGTACGTGTTCATGGATATTGATGGTGTCCTTTACAGAGGCAACCACAGTATCAATGGAGCTAGAGAATTTATTGATTATTTAATCGAAGAAAAAATTAAATTCATGTGTGTCACTAACAACTCTGCCAAAACACCTGCTGACTATTCAAAAAGATTGAGGGGTATGGGGATAAATATCAGAGATACTGAAATAATAAACTCTGGTGTTGCTACGGTAGAATTTTTGAAAGATACTTTCCTCAAAGAAAAAGATAATCTAAGTGCATATGTAGTTGGTGGAGAAGGCCTAATATCTCTAATAGAAAATTCTGGGATAAAACTAGAAGATAAAAATCCCGATCTAGTAGTTGTTGGTTGGGATATCACATTCACTTACGAAAAGATGAAAAAAGCATCACTTGCAATCCAGAAGGGTGCAATATATATAGGTACAAACCCAGATATGACCTACCCCTCTCATGAAGGCATACTGCCGGGATGTGGTGCAATTTTAGCGTCAATAACAGCCGCTAGCGGTGTTGAGCCTATAATAATTGGAAAACCCAAGACTTTAATCATGGAAATGGCAGCCAAAAAGATTTCAGCAAAAAAAGAAAAAAGTTTGATGATTGGCGATAGAATTGATACAGATATTTTAGCCGGAAGAAACTTTGGAATTCAAACTGCTATTGTATTGAGTGGAGTTGTAGATAAATCAGAAGTATCAAAATCCCATATTAAACCAGATTATGTCTTTGAAGATATGATGGATTTATATATCAATCTAAAAAAATCTAGAAAGGTGTAAAAATGAAAGGCAATAAATTATTAGGTTTATTCTTGATTCTAATTTTTTTACTACCGCTATGTCTTAACACGTCCCTTGACAACTGGAATACCAGTATAAAAGTTGCAAATTTGAGATTGGCCAAAGGTATAGAATACTATAACATCTCATCTAACGCCTATTCAATTCAAGACATGGATAACGTCACAGTTTATGCCGATAAAGCTATCCTAGAATTTTCAACAGCTATAATAGCCCTTGAGAATGCAATGGGCGAAGCTCAGAAATCAAAGAAAGACTGGCTAATAATGTATACAAATTACTACTTAAAAAAAGTTCAAGTTCTAAAAAATGCAGCAGTTGAAATAAAGATTTTGAAAGAATATTACCAAACTGGCCAGGAAGATGGAATTGTCCAATCAATGACTAACATAAGACAGTATGAAGATGAGTTCAAAGAATACGACCTCAAGATGGAGGACATAAAAAGAGACCATATATCGGAGTTCCAGTAACTATTCCCTTTTCTTTTCAACTATTTTTTCAGGATAAGTAAAATATGGGCCGCCAAGATGATTAATGAATTTTATCTTTTCAATATCAATACACTCTTTGTAGAGCTCCTTTTCAATTTCACAATGGACTATCTCTCCAATAAAGAGATAGTGGTCACCGCACAAGAAGGAGTCTATGACCTTACACTCAATAAAAGCAAAACACTCTTTAATTGAAGGGGAAGTTACCTTTTTTCCCTTAACTTCTTTTAGTTTATACTCCTTAAATTTGTCAATATTACGTCCACTCTCAGAACCACATAGTAAAACCTTATCTAAAAGCTCAATTGAAGGAATATTGACTGTAAATTCTTTTGAATTTCCAATCAAAATATGGGAAAGTTTTTTTGTTGAGAGAGATATTGAGATAAGTGGCGGTGAATGTGATACTGGACTTGTCCAAGCAGCAGTGACAATATTAGACTTACCTTGGTACTTTGATGTAATTAAGACAAGAGGCCCAGGATTTAAAAATCTGAGGCCCTTTAAACTTTCTATTTTGATCTTCATTCTACCTTATACCCTATTTTTTCCAAAAGGTCTCTTCTTTCTTTCTTTTCATATTTGTCTTCAATTTTTTCAGCAGAAGTTCCGTCAACGACGCCCACAACTGAACTTCCTAGATCTGTCTTTGCTATAATTACTTGGAAGGGATTTTCACTGGCACCATAAACCTTGCATACTGAAGGGTGCCCTTTTATGTTATTCAAGACATTAATAGGAAAAGCGCCTCGCATCATTATTACAAAAATATGTCCGGCTCCTATTTTCAAAGCGGCGTTTGCAGCAAGGTCTTTTAGATGTTCGTCATTTCCTGCAACTCTTGTAAGTTTAGGTTTGGCTTCATTCATTGCAACACCAATCTTAATTCCTGCAACACAAGTCTGAAGAGTTCTTGCAAGATCATCTACAGTATAAATAGAAAAGTTTCCTTGCCCAAGTATAAACTCAACACCATCGTCCTTCTTTATGTCAATAACATTCATTTCCATAATATCACACCTTCTTAATTTTTAGATATTAAAGATTTAATCTATACATCTATTTAGAGCCTCAAATGCAAGTACCATATCTTTTTCATCGACGACAAATATAGTATCCATAAAACAGCTCATAGTTTCAATAACGTTTATCCCGACGGAGGAAAGGTTTGAAGATAGGTAGGATACTACACCTGGAGTATCTCCAATATCTTCGGGGCTCTTTACAGATATTTCAACTAGATTTTTTGATACTCTCAACACATTCTCTTTACCTATAAGATTTGTAACCTCCTCAAGGTAGTCTTCAAGTAAGATCAAAGTTATACCTTGGGAGCCTTGTATAATATTGATTAGATAACCCTCTGAAAGTGTCTTCTTTAGAACAGGCTCAAGTTTCATGAAGACATGCCATCCGGGCTTTAAAGTTATAGTCGCAACCTTTGTCTTTATGTTGATCCTGCTTTTCTTTAAAATTAGTTTTATCTTCTTCTCAAGAAAATTTTTTTCTTTTTGTAATTCTTCGGCGTATCTTCTTGATGCTATAAGCACCGCAACCATGTTGTCTATTTTGTATTCGTCCATTATCATTCTTGAAAGTGCAGAATAATTGATTATTCCATACTTAAGACAGTCCATTATGGATGGGTGTGCACCTATGTATTCTCTAACTATCTCAGCTATACTTTTTTTGTCTGGCACAATTATTATTTGTATGATACTGTATTTAAATGTTCTGAATATATTATAGATTGACAAATTATGCCAAAATACTTAAAACATGTTTATTATATCTATTTTAGATGTTTTTATGTCCATAAAAAATCCAAAGACACTCAGGGAAAAGACAAGATATGTCAGTTTTAAAATAGAGGGAGGGAAAGACTTTAAAAGAGAGGACCTAGTTAAAGCTATCTGGAATTCAGCCATTGATTTTTTAGGAGAGTTTGGCGCTTCTGAAATAGGTCTTTGGGTTAAGGAGTATGATGAAAGTAATAGATATGGTGTAATAGAAAGTAATATAAAATCACTATACAAAGCTATATTTATACTATCACTTACTAAATCTGTAGGTAAAGAAAAAGTTAATATATTGCCTCTTTATGTATCAGGAACTATAAAGGGGCTAGAAAAAAATATTGAGTCTAATGTTAATTAGTTTATGGAGGTATATAAATGGCATTTGTTCCACCCGCATCTGGTTACGACCGGGCAATCACCGTTTTTAGTCCAGATGGAAGTTTGTATCAGGTTCAATACGCTGGCGAGGCAGTAAGAAGGGGTGCCACCGCTATAGGTATTAAATGTAACGAAGGAGTTGTCCTTTGTGTTGACAAGAGAATCCCTTCAAGGCTTGTTGAACCGGAATCATTTGAGAAGATATTTCAAATAGACGATCATCTTGCTGCAGCTACATCAGGCATTATAGCAGACGCAAGGATACTTGTCGACAGAGCTAGAATTGAAGCACAGATTCATACATTAAGCTATGATGAAAAGATGTCTGTAATGATGTTGGCCAAAAAGATTGGAGACTTAAAGCAGATGCACACACAATATGGCGGATTAAGACCTTTTGGAGCTTCTTTGATTCTTGCAGGTATTAATTCAGAAGGTCCTCAGATATTTGTTACTGAGCCTTCAGGAGCTTACCTTGAATGGAAAGCTACAGCTATAGGTGCAGGAAGATCTGTTGCAATGGAGATATTTGAAAAAGAATATTCCCCAGAAATATCCTTAGAAGATGCAGTTATACTTGCTCTAAGAGCCCTTAAAAAATCAATAGAGGGAGATCTAAGCAAGAGCAATGTTGAAATGGCCGTAATAAGTATGGAAGATAAGAGATTTAAGAAAATGAACGAAGAAACATTAAATCTCTACATCGAAAAAGTTAAAGAGATTAAGGAAGAGGAGGATAAGGAGTAGATTGTTTGATATCTCTAGATGATGCAGTTACTGCAAAATATAAGTACCAAGGGGAACATTTTGAGATTTTAGTTGATCCCAAAAAGGCACAAGAATTTAAAGGAGGAAATGACGTAGATAATTTCCTCGCTACAAATTTTATTTTTAAAGACGCCGACAAAGGGGATAAAGCATCTCCAGAGTCTCTAAAAAAGGCATTTGGTACGGATAACGTTAACGAGATTTCAAAAATTATTCTTAAGAAAGGTGAAATACACCTTACTACAGATCAGAGAAGGGCAATGATGGAAAATAAAAGAGCCCAGATTATTTCTTACATTTCAAGGCATGCCATAAATCCACAGACAGGCCATCCACACCCACCCCAAAGAATAGAAACTGCCTTAGAAGAGGCAAGAGTCCAAATAGATATGTACAAAAGAACTGAAGACCAGATTAAGCAGATAATTCATGTTTTGGCCCCAATAATCCCTATTAAAATTGAAAACAGGAGAATTGGAGTCAAAGTGCCGGCTGAGCATGCACCTAAAACAATGGGATTTGCAAAAAATCTTGGTACTATTATTAAAGAAGAATGGGGCAGAGACGGCTCTTGGATGTTTGTAATTGAAATACCGGCTGGATTACAAGATGACCTTTTCAGTAAGTTGAACAGCGCTACAAAAGGAAACGTTGAGACAAAGATAATGGATAAATGATACGGAGAGATAACATTGGAATTTTTAGTTAAGGATAGATCGATTGTGACGCCAGGTATGGCTATTGCAAAAGGGCCTTTTAGATACGAATATGGAGTTGATAAATTTGAGGATACAATAATATCCTCTGTTTTAGGAATAGTCTATATTGAAAATGATGGCGTTAAGGTAGTTCCACTTGAAGGCAAATATATGCCAAAAAGGGGCGATGATGTAATTGGAACAGTTGTAAGCATAAATCCTCTAAGTTGGGATTTGGATATAAATGCCCCCTACCTAGCCAATCTTCATGTCCAGGATGCTTTGAGATATGTAAAGGATACTTCTAATCTTGAAAGGATCTTTAAAGTGGGCGATGTAATTTATGCAAATATTAGAGATGTCGGGGAATCATCAGACATTGTTTTACAGTCAAAGGAAAGACCTTACGGTAAAATGAAATGGGGAAGAGTTGTAAAGATTCATGCCACAAGGGTACCCCGAGTAATTGGTAAAAAAGGATCTATGATTAAGTTATTGAAACAAATGACCAAATGCGAGATTACAGTTGGTCAGAATGGCAACATATGGATTAAAGGCGAGAGACAAATGGAAGATATTGTCGAGAGAGCCATTTTTAAGATAGATAAAGAAGCCCATATACCTGGGCTAACAGATAGAATAAAAAAAATGCTTGAAACTGAATTATCAAGATAATATTAGGTGTTATATATGGAGAAAGACATAAAGTTCTTTACTAATGGCAAGAGAATCGATGGAAGAGCCATAGATGAATTGAGAAACATAAAGATAGAAGTTGGAGTTTTTAAAAGAGCCGATGGCTCATCTTATATTGAATGGGGCGGAAATAAAATATATTGTGCTGTTTATGGCCCAAGAGAAGCCTACCCAAGGTTTCTCCAAAAATCAGATAGGGCTATATTAAAGTGCAGATATAACATGGCTTCATTCGCAGTTGAAGAGAGGAAAAGACCTGGCCCAAGCAGAAGGGGGGTAGAAATAGGTAAAGTAACTCAAGGTGCATTAGAGCCTGCCTTGTTATTAGAAAATTTCCCAAAATGCATGGTTGAGGTTAATATTGAAGTTATCCAAGCAGATGCTGGGACTAGATGTGCAGGAATAACAGCTGCATCTGTAGCACTTGCCAATGCAGGAATACCTATGAAAGAATTGGTACCCGCATGTGCAGCTGGAAAAGTTGACGATAAGATTGTATTAGACTTATGTAAAGAAGAGGACAACTACGGTCAAGCAGATTTGCCATTGGCACTTCTTCCAAGAAGAAACGAGTTTAGTCTTTTACAGATGGACGGAGACCTATCCGAAGAGCAGCTTGAAGAAGCTTTAGATCTCGGTAGGAAAGGATGTCTTGAAGTATATGAAATTCAAAAGGAAGCACTAAAGAAAAAATACGTAAAGGAGGATGTGTCAAATGAGTAGTGTTCTTTCAGATATTAAGAAAGAGTATATGATAAGCCTCTTGAAGAACGGCAAGCGTGAAGATGGCAGAGGCCTCAATGACATGAGAGACCTAAAGATTGAACTTGGAGTTGCAAACAAAGCTGAAGGATCATGTTTTGTACAACTCGGAGAAACAAAGGTAATTGCCGGAGTTAAGTGTGAAGTTGGAGCACCATTTCCTGACACACCCAATCAAGGAGTTTTTACAACTAATGCAGAATTAATCCCAATGGCATCTCCTGATTTTGAGGCAGGCCCACCAAGGGAAGACTCAATAGAACTTGCAAGAATAGTTGACAGAGGAATCAGGGAATCAGGCGCCATTGATTTTCAGAAATTAGTCATTAAAGAAGGAGAGCTTGTCAGAGTCTTGTTTGTTGATATCCACATAATGGATTACAACGGAAATCTATTCGACGCAGCTGGAATAGCAGCAATTGGAGCCCTTTACAATACTAAAATGCCAGTATTAGACGAAGAAGGAAAGAAAACAGAAGAACTAATGCAGTTACCAATGAAAAAAATCCCCGTACCATGTACATATGCCAAAATAGCAGATTCAATCTTATATGATCCTTCAATGGAAGAGGAAAGTGTAATGGATTCAAGAATCACTGCTACAACTGAAGACAATGGAAGAATAGCCGCAATGCAGAAAGGAGACGTAGGAAGCTTTAAAAAAGAGGAGATTTTAGACATCGTCAGACGATCAAAAGTGAGGGGCGACGAAGTAAGATCCCTCCTAAAAGAAAAATTCTCTGAAATGAGGTGATGTTCATGGCAGTTTCAAATAAGTCAAGCAGTGCAGGAAGATTTGGGCCAAGATACGGTAGAAAAATTAGAGTTAAAGTTTCTAACATTGAAGCCCAGATGAAACAAAAACATAAGTGCCCACAGTGTGGAAGAAAATCTGTAAAAAGAATAAACACTGCAATATGGCAATGCTCAAAATGTGAGACTACATTTGCTGGAGGCACATATCTTCCAGATACGCCAGTAGGAAGGGTTTCACAGAAAGCATCTATAAAGTAGGAAGTGAATAGTTGTATAAGTGTATTGAGTGTAAAAGAGTACTCACCCCTACGGAATTTGATGATATAAGGGGTATTAAATGCCCATACTGTGGTAACAGGATATTCATCAAAATGAGGCCTGAATTGGCAAAGACAGTGCAAGCACGTTAATATGATTCTCATCTCAACTTCTAGAAGGCCGTCAACAAGGACTAGATCCTTTGTTAAAGAGCTACTAGGAGTTTTACCCCTTTCTTTTCAAGTTACTAGGGGTAAGAAATCTATTGAAGAGTTAAAAGATATTGCTGTTCTTAAAGGCTGCAGAAGATTGATGATAGTTGAATCAAAGGATGGAAATCCTTCTGCACTTTCTTTTATGTATATTGATAAGAAAGACTGGAAATGGCTAGGAGTTATGGATATTAATGTATCTCTCAGAAGAGAAATGAAAATATCCCACAAACTAGAGCCCTTTGATGATGATTTGCCTTTACTAATAAAAGGCGAAAAAGGCGAGTCTTTTGACTTTGTCAAAGAGATGTTTTTTTGCAATGATTATGAAGAATCCATAGATGCCCCAGTTATTTTGTGGGATGGCAGTTTTATCAACTTTATAAGAGATGATTTTGCCGATGTTCCAATTGGCCCCAAGATTAATGTATTAAAATGGAAGCGTTTAATCTGATGTCAGTAACTAAAAATAAATCTAGGGGTGTCCGAGCCGAATACGAAGTCAAGAAATTTCTTCTTGAGAACGGTTATTTTGTCTTTAGCAAAAGAGTAAGCCAGAGTGGGCCTGACATCATAGCGATAAAAGGAGAAAAGACGATAATAATGGAGATAAAAAACACAAAATTGTCAAGCGTCAAAATCAAATACTCACAGATTAAATCTCTTTTAGATACAGCTTCTGAAATATCGAAGAAAACTGTTCTTTCTCCAAAAACAATTCTCGGAGTAAAGTTTTCTTCAAAAGAGACTGGTTGGACCTTTATTTCAATTGAAAATCAGTTTTATGAGGACAAAATAATAAGTAAACAACAGGAAAATCTATTAGAATTAAGCAAAGGTTTAAAAAGTTTTATTTGACAAATAGAGAAAAGAGAGGGTCAGATGCAAGAAGAATCAAATACATTTTATTCAAAAGGATCTAAAAAATTCAAACAAAAAATATACTCTAAAAAAACTAAAAAATTAAACATGGGAAGAGTTTCAGATTTTAAATGGGATTTAAATCAAGTATTAAATAAAATGCCCGAAGACAAAGCCGGTCTTATTCGTGGCCCATTATATGCCAAAGCTTCAAAGATAGGTTTTGAAGAGGCTAAACAGTTCTTAAAGGATAAGGAAGAAGAAGGATTGATAGAAAAAGACATTGCATTGGACATCCTCAGAGTTCTTTCTAAATACTCAAAATTTAGATAATCTTTTCTTTAATATTTCAATAGATTCACTTTCAGAGTGATTAATATTTTGAAGGTAATAAATATATATTTCATGCCTTTAATAGTCAAAATATACTGATATGGGGCTTATTGATAAGATGTCATACAATCCAAAAAAAGATTACTATGAACTTATTGGTGGTATATCACCTTCCTCAAATGTAAGAGAGATTAAGAAAGCTTACAGGAGAAAAGCCTTAGAGTATCACCCGGATAAAAATCCAGGAAAAGAAGACTCGGCAAAAAACAAGTTTCTTGAGTTAAAAGAGATATATGAAATCCTTACAGACAAAGAAAAAAAAGCAAAGTATGATTCAGAGAGAGATAAATTCTTATCTATTCAAAAATCTGTTAATTATGAAGGTCGTCCTGGTTGGAAATACAGTTCAAATATCGATATAGGCTCAGTTGGCTTTGATCCAATCCCAAGAACCTTTGTCCGGAGTAGACCTTATGCAGTTCAGGACTATGCAAAAAATTCAAAGATGATGCTGATTAGACTCATTGTTTATTCAGCTATGTTTATAATGGTTTTAGTCACTATATACTTGCTTAGCTATATCAGTCAACTATAAGTGACTTCTTTTCGATATACTTTTCGACCATCTTGGCGTTTAACAGGGGAAGTTTCAAGCCAATCAAAGTTTTTTCTGCTGCAATTCTCTTCAATATTTCACTCGCATTCGGATCTGGGGATATCCTTTCAAGACTAGAAAGAAAGTCTGGGGAATTCAATTTAGAAAGGGCTTCGGCAATGTCTTCTTCTTTAAATCTGCCTTTCTTAGGTATTATGTCTTCTACGAGCTGGTCAAGAGCTTCCATATCAAACTTATCGGACATGTAATCATAGATTTTGTTATTGAAAGATTCCCTTATTGAGAGCAGAAGCATCGCTATATCAAAATCTTCTGTCAAATCATCAACTTCCATCCTTTTAACGCACTTCCAGCCGCTGTAATTACCAAGAAAATGAACCATCTGTTTGCCAGAAACGACTTTACTATCGTTTTCTTCAATAGATTTCTGTCCGAGATAATTATCAAGGACCTCGGGGGTAAGTCTTTCAATCCCTAGTTTTTCTAATATCATTTCAGTTAGCATTCCCTTTGCAATATCTTTTGCTTCCTTTATCTGTGCAATTTCTGATAACTTTTTAGTTGTCGTGGGGGATTTTGCTTTGTAAAGTGCCTTAGGAATAGTTTTTTCGTCTCTTACTATCGAATCAACTATATCCTGGATATATTTTAGATTAAAGCCTTCTCCCAAATATTGAAATATCTTTTCATTAAATGATTCTCTTATAGAGAGTAATAATCGTGCAATATCAAGTTTCTCTTTGCCATCAAGGGACTCAAAACCTTTGTAGCACTTCCATCCCTTGTAGTTACCGATAAACTCAACTTTTTCTGGCATCGCCATTATATCACCTAATCTATATTACACTTTGAATACTTAAAAGTGTTTACTGATTAATTATAACATTAACAACAAATATAAAAACTAATTTATTAAAAGAATATTGATAAGATGAGGATAGCTTTCATAGGAGCAGGGGCCATAGGCAGTCTTTTTGGAGGACTTCTTAAAAAAGGTGGTGTAGATGTCTTACTCATTGGAAGGCAAAGTAATGTAGAGGCCATACGAAAAGACGGTCTCTTTATTTCTGGCATCGATGAATTAAATATCAAGATAGATGTGTCTTCAAACGCTCTTGATGCAAAAGAATCAGATCTCCTAGTTATTACAACTAAGGCATATGATACAAAAAAAGCAGTTTCTGACATCATTTCTATTATAGATGATAATGCAACTGTGATGTCTCTCCAAAATGGAGCAGGAAATATTGAAGAGATCTCAAAATCAATTGAAAAAAAAAATATTATTGGAGCAGTCACAAGTATGGGGGCGTTCCTTGAGAAACCTGGCAGAGTGCAGTTTAGGGGCAAAGGAACTACTATTATTGGAGCAATATCTGAAGAAAACAAGATCGCTACAGAAATAGTCAAAATTTTCAATGGCGCTGGAATTAAAACTGAACTTACAAACGATATAAAGAGTGAGATATGGTCAAAAGTTATTATCAACTCAGCAATTAACAACCTTGCTTCAATTTTTGATAGTGAGAATGGGATTCTTTTAGAGGATAATCTAATTGAAATTGTAAAAGAAATAACAAAAGAAGGGAAAACAATTCTTCAAGCGGATGGGATACATATCCCTGATGATATTTTTGAAAAGACAGTGGACGTCATTAAAAACACTTCTAAGAACATTAATTCAACTCTCTCAGACCTTAAAAAAGGGAACCGGACGGAGATTGAATATATCTCTGGCAAAATCATTGAGCGTGGTGATGCATTAGGTATACCTGCACCTTATAATAAAGCACTTTATAATATGTTAAAATACAAGGAAAATAAATAAATGCAAAAATCCTAATAACTTATATAAGTCTTAAACTTCAAGTATTGTTATGAACACGCTATCAAAAATTTTTGGATTAATCATTTTTATCCTAATTATTTCTGGAACATATCTAGTCGTAACAGATTATTTTTCTCCCAAGTGGGCGGTAAACGAAGAAACATTTGTTGCCGCAGGCGATACTAAATTTTTTACTTTTGATCTAAAACCAGAGGAGAATCTAGAAATAGAATATAAGGCCAATTCCTTACTTGAGATTAGGCTAGTAGATCAGCCAAACTACGAACTAAGGCAGAAAGAAGGATTCTATAAATATGAAGAGTTACCAAGTCTTTCTACCGATGGAAAGATACTTTGGGAACCTTCACATGCAGGAAAGTGGTATCTCATACTTTATAACAGAACTGACAGGTATGCAGATATCAGTCTTAATGTTAGAATTATAAATAGTTGAATAGAGCAATAGAAAAGTATTTTAATATTCATGAAATAAAATGTTAATAGGTGCTTTGATGGAAGATGACGTATCCCTCATAATGTCGAAATTGATGGAAAAGGGTTACACAGAAGCTCAAATAAAAGAGAAAATAAGAATCAAAAAAGAATCCTTAATGTACGATATAACAACAAAAGGAATCCTCTCTATAATCGCTTCTGAGGAAGGAATCGCCCTGCCCGGGAAGGAAGATCTCAAGATTAATTCACTCAAAGAGGGAATGAAAGATGTTAATGTCTTAGGGCGGGTTTCAAGAAAGTATTCCCCAAAGGAGTTTACACGAGATGATGGTTCTCAAGGAGTAGTCCTAAATGTTATCGTTTCAGATAAGACTGGAGAAATTGCCGTCGTATTCTGGGACGAAAATGCTGTTAAATGTTCTGAAACAGTGAACAGGGGAGACATCCTAAAGATAATAGCTGGACAGGTCAAAGGGGGCATGAAAGGTCCCCAGCTCTATATTACCTCAAAAAGTAAGATAATCATTAATCCTGAAGGAATTGACGAATCTTTATTACCCGATACATCTATTGTCAAATCCTTAAAATATGAGAGAACTAGGGTGGCTGAATTAAATCCTGGCGACAAGTTCAAGGAGATTAGGGGAACCATAGCCAAACTCTACTCTGTATTCTTTTATGATGGATGTCCCACGTGTCTTAAAAAAATGGATACATCCCAGAAAAGTTTCTGTAAGTTCTGTAAATTAGAAGTAATCCCGGCAAAAGTTGTCATACTAGACCTTGGTATAGATGATTCAACAGGTTATATCAGGGCTTCATTTTTCAAAGACAAAGCTGAGAAAGTCTTGGGGGTAACTGCCGATCAAATTTATCAGGGAGTAAAAAGCTATCTTGAAAAAGGTTTTAATTTGAAAAATGCAGGCGAAACATACCTGTCTGACAATCATTATAATTTATTGGGGAAAGAAATAGTTCTTACGGGAAATGTTGCAGAAAATGAGTTTATTGGGAGCGTATTCCAAGCACATAATATATTTGACATTGATTTAGAAGAAGAAATTGAGATGGTATTAGAGGCCATAGGAAAGGAGGAAATGCAATGAAACAAACTTTTTCTATTGAAAAGGACATACGAGAAATCAAAGGTGATGAAACATTAGTTTCATTCATAGGCCTAGTTGTATCTATAGATCCCTCCACCTATATGCTAATCCTTGACGATGGAACAGGAGCGGTAAGTGTTTCATCAGACACACTTTACGATATGGAAAAAATACTACGAGTAATAGGAAACCCATACAAGGAAGGTGGTCAGGTAATCGTCGATTCTGATATAATTCAAGATTTCACTGATTTTAATTTAGACCTCTTTAAAAAAGTTCAGCAAATTGAGAAGGAGGCCTATAAATGAAAAAGAGGATGCCATCTACAAGACTTTCTTTGGCAGAAATACACAAAGGTTTTTTTGTAAAGCCTGAGGATGATTTTGCAACTAATTATGTCATCACCCAAGACGGATTAAAAATTTACAGGCTAAAAGGCGTTGCAACTGTAATGGCAGAGCCGAGACTTTCTGAAGATGGCACTTATGGATCTGTTTTTTTAGATGATGGAACACAGAGCATAGTTGCACTTGCATTTAGAGAGAATACCAAACTTCTAATGTCAATTAAGAAAGGGGATCTTGTCCAGTTCATGGCTAAGCTCAGTGAGTGGCAGGGTAAAAAACAGCTGAATCTTGAGGTGCTTTCCCTAGTTTCCCCGAATATGTTAACTCTCCATAGAGCCGAATCTGTACTTACAACAATCAGGCAGAAAAAATACTTTAGAATAGCTCAGAAAATCTATGAAGAAGAAAAGAATGTGAGAAAAGCAATGGACCGTGCAAAAAAAGAGGGAATTGACCCTGATTTAATAGACGCCATCGAGGAGCTTAACTACCTTATGGAAAATGCAGAAGAAAGTCGTATCTTTGATTCTGACACAGCAATTGAATCAAGGGTGATGGAGGCACTAGAAAAGCTTGATGAAGGGGATGGAGTAGTGCTTGACCTCATACTTTACGAGCTAAAGGATGATTATTTGGCGGACGATATCGATAACGCTGTAAGGGAACTCCTTTCAAGGGGAGACCTCTATGAGCCTAGGGTGAACTACTTCAAGAAGGCCATCTGAAGGAGGGACTTAATATTAGGAGATACCAGATAGGAGTTATCGGCTCTGCAAGTGGTGGCATAGGAAGTGATATTAGGCTTGCTGCAAGAGAGCTTGGTAGAACAATAGCTAAAAATAATCTAGTGCTTTTTTCTGGAGCATGTCCTGGATTACCACATGAAGCTGCAATGGGTGCAAAAGGACTCGGTGGAACTACAGTTGGCGTATCCCCAGCAATAAATCTCAAAGAGCATGTTGATGATTATAATTATCCTGTCGACATATTTGATTCTCTGATATTCACAGGGTCAGGATACAAAGGGAGAAATGTTACCCTTGTCAGAAGCTGTGATGCAGTTATTTCTGTTCAGGGTATGATTGGCACCTTAAATGAACTTACAATAGCATACGATGAAAAAAAAGTTGTTGGGCTCTTAATAGGAACAGGTGGTGCATCTGATCTTTTTTTAGACATCTTAAGAAAAATGGGGAAATCTCATGATAATGTCATATCTTCAGATGACCCTAATATTTTAGTTGAAAAAATAATTGAAGCGTTAGAGATCCTTTAAAGATAATAATTTTTCAAAAAATTCTTTTTTTAACTCCATCCCGAATTTGTCGCCTTCCCTGTGGTAGTCAGAACCTGCTGTTGGAATTAGAGAGTATTTTTCTGCAAGTTTCAGATATTTTGACTCCTCTTCTTTGGTGTGCTTTGAGTAGTAAACTTCAAGCCCCCCGAGGCCGATATCCGATAGATAAGCAATGAAGTTTTCAAGTTCTTCATCTTCCAAAAAAGTATACTTTGGGTGTGCAAGTACCGCAACACCTCTGTACTTTTTAATTAATTCAATAGATTTTCGTATATCTGGTCTTTCTTTTGGAACATAACACGGCTTGTCGTTTCCAATATATTTCTCAAAGGCTTCAGCAAAAGTAGAAACATATCCCTTTTTTACCATTAAGTCAGCAATGTGAGGCCTCCCAATGTTTCCTTCTGCATTGGCTTTTAGCTCTTCCATAGTGATTTCGAAGCCTAAATTTTTCAATTTCTTTAGCATTTTTTGATTTCTTTCTTCTCTTGAATTTTTCAGTTTGTTTACAAAGCTCTGAAATTTTAGATCTTTGTAATCTACAAAATAGCCCAACATGTGGACCTGTTTTTCATGTTTTGCGCTGATTTCAAGAGCTGGTATTAACCTTACTTCTTTTTCATTTGCAGCTTTCATCCCTTCTGGTATTCCATCAATTGTATCGTGGTCTGCAATAGCTATAGTGTTTAATCCATTTTCTTTAGCTTTGGCTATGATATCTGTTGGAGAGAGCAGTCCATCTGATGCAGTCGTGTGAACATGTAAATCTACTTTCATTAAAAAAAAGAATTATAATTAATTTAAATGACTTTCTGATTTTTTATTATAATAAAAACTTATTTAATTGAAAGTGAAATAATTAGCTTAGGGTGACTTGTATTAATTTTATTTTAGCTCTTATAATTCTCATCATAGGACTTTTGGTTGGGATTACTATAGTTAAATTCTTAACAGTTCACCAGAGTAAGATTAGGATATATTCTCTATTGTTATTTTTTGAATTAGTTATTTTTATTTCTCTTGCATATGCCTATAGAGATGCTTTAGGAATTATCATTCTTATTTTTCTACCAGCTATTATAGCCGGATATTATCTCATGACATATAAAGTACTATCAACTAAGGATAAAAGATATGTTCCAGAGATCACTAGGAAAAAGGGTGATTTTGGTAAGGGACATACTGCAGTTATATATTTTACACATGGCGAGCCGGAAGACTATAATCCAATAGGATGGATAAATCAGTTTAGAGAGTTTGATGAGCAGAAGATTAAGTTTATTCCATTTTTAGTTAGACCAATCTTTCTCTACATGTTGAGGAAAAAGTATATCCATATTGGCTTTAGCAAACATAAAAAAATGCATGAAAAGATGATGAAATCATTAGAAGAAAGATTTAAAAAAGAAGGGGACTTATCTACTAAGTTTTATCTTTCATTCTTAGAAGATGAGCCAAGGCCTGATGCCGTAGCAATCACAGCATTAAATGAAGAGGCAAGCAGAATAATTGTAAGTGAAGTTTTCTTGACTATTTCAAATCATACTGCTGAAGGTAAGGAGTTAATTGAAAAAATTAATTTCCACGATTATGGAGTTTCAATATACTATACTGACCCTCTATGGGATTCAAATACTTTGCAGAGTATGTTTATCGAAAGAGTAAACAAGAACCTTGGAAAGGTAGATAAGAAAAAAGTTGGAGTTTTACTCGTGGGTCATGGACAGCCAAAAGAGTGGGACATGAAATGGCCAACAGAAACAGATCACGAGATTAAATTTAGAAAAGATGTTTTAGAGCTTTTTGTTAAAGACGGATACGATCGTAATAATTTGGATCTTGCATGGATGGAGTTTAGAGAGCCTTGCACCTCAGAAGCTATCCAAAAATTAATTCAGAATGGGGTGGAGAAGATATTTTATTTCTCTGCTGCAATTAGTGCTGATAGCATTCACAGCATGTGTGATTTACCTGAGCTTGTTTCTAAGTGTGAAGTGCCAAATTGCATTGAAGTTATTAATCTCGGGGCATGGAACGATGACCCAATTGTGATCGATGCGATTAAAGAGAAGATTGATAGAATCCGATTTGCTTAATAATTTTAGAAAAATCATACTTAGAGAAGACAAGGATGTGTACCTATTCAAAGTCAATGAGAATAGAAAGCAAAGGAGATCTTAAATCAAAATTAATTTTTATTCTTGTTATTATGCCGATTAATAAAGCAATCAAATTAACATAATTTTAGGTAATAATTTAAGCGGGATTTAAAAGATAAATCCAATAAATACTATTCTTTCTTTCGCATGAGGAGATAGGGAATAAGGTAGAACGCAAAGATTTATAGGGCATTAATCTCTTTCATGTGACTATAGAGAGGGGAAGAAATGAAAAAATCTCTTAAAGTTTTATTAATTTTAGTTGTTTTGGCATTTTCCTCGTTTTCTGCCGTTTTGGGGACAAAAGTTCTCTCTGAAGAGAGGATAACAACAGACCCATCATACCACTATTATCCAGCCATATACGGCGACATCGTCGTCTGGCGGGACAATAGAAACGTCAACTATGACATCTACGGCTACAATCTAAAGACTAAGGAAGAGCGTAGGATAACGACAGACACATCAAACCAAGATTATCCAGCCATATACGGCGACATCGTCGTCTGGCAAGACCATAGAAATGGCAACTGGGACATCTACGGCAAAAACCTTAGGACCGGAGCAGAGCTTGTCATATGTACAGAATCAGGCGACCAAGAGTATCCAGCCATATACGGCGACATTGTCGTCTGGCGGGACAATAGAAGAAACATCAGTAATCGTGACATCTACGGCAAAAACCTTAGGACCGGAGCAGAGTTTGTTATATGCACAGACACACCAGCAAATGATCTATACAATCCAGCTATATACGGAGACATCGTCGTCTGGCGGGACAATAGAAACGGCATCAGTAATCGTGACATCTACGGCTACAATCTAAAGACTGGGCAGGAGTTTAGGATAACAACAAACAATAGCAGTCAATATAAACCAGCCATATATGGTGACATCATTGTCTTTGAGGACATTAGAAACGGCAACTATGAAATTTACTACTACAATCTAAAGACTGGGCAAGAGTTTCGGATAACAACAAACACAAGTGCCCAATACAATCCAGCTATATACGGCGACATCGTCGTCTGGCAAGACTATAGAAATGTCAACGTCGATATCTACGGCTACAATCTAAAGACTAATGAAGAGTTTAGGATAACGACAGACACAAGCGATCAAAATGAACCAGCCATATATTGCGACCGTGTAGTCTGGTATGACACTAGAAACCACAATTATGACATCTATATAGCTTATCTCGATGTTGTTTGTGAAACGCCAAAGAAATCATTGCCAATAAACTGGATCATGAAGAAGTTCGGTCTTGGTAACAAAGACAAAGAATAAATTTATTTTCTTTTCTTATTCTATTAGTTTTTCTTTGATTTCAAATAATAGTTTATTAAGTTAAACTAATTGATTTTGGTAAGTTTATATTATAATTATTAATGCAATTTCTAGAAAATAACGAGTCCTACTACCATTACAACAATCCCAACCATTATCCCGCGATAAATTCTAATAATATATTTTCTTCCCTCAGCATCAGTTTTACTTTTCAAAAGTCTAGAAACGTAATAAATAATGTTACCGTCTATAATAGCCATCGCCAATAAATAC
>LNGC01000004.1 GCA_001587715.1 Candidatus Methanofastidiosum methylothiophilum
CCAATACCGGGTAAATTGTCGGTTTTGCCGGTATTGATGGCTTACAAATTTGATTTCGTAATACTCCGACAATTTAGCGAGACCCTCTTTGCACCCCGGAAAAATATCGCTTTCTTGAAAAATCTCTTTAGCCCGGAGATAACACCGGAAAAACCAATCCGACGGATTTTTAAGAGAGGGAAAGTTCTCTCGCATACCGTAATTTTTAATCGGATAAATGGCGTCGTCAAAATGCCTGTTATAAATTTCCGCCATCTTTGGCAAAATGTCCCGGCATACACAATCAATATCGACCAATAAAATAAGTTTTGTTTCCATTATTCACCGTTTCCGTTTTTTGATTTAATACCGTTTTTGGTTTCGAGATAATTCCTAACGGCTCTTTCACCAAACCAAAAGACCATAATTATTAAATCCATTTGATAAAGAGAGGTCGGCACTTCTACCCCTTTCCAAAAAAGATAAATGGTAGTCGCTCCAAAGACATAGGTTAATATCGGTCTAACCGACGCTCGTAGAATTTGGATAGATTTCGGCATATCCGCCGCTCGCCCCTCGTATTCGAGAAAGAAAGACCTCAAGGCGTTGTCCTCTTGTAATAAAAGCTCGGTAGCCGTCCGTTTCGCCTCGCTTTCAATGGTTAGTCTATCTTGCTCGCTTATTTTTTCCGCCGGCAAAACCCGCCTAACGACTTCGCCGACAATACCGCTTACATTTTTAATAAGGTCTAAAACCATAATAAACCCCCTTATGTTTTAATTTTGTTTTCTTTTATAAGGATAAAAAACTTAGTACCCACGGGAGCGTTAAGACTTAATACTAATATTTTGCTATTTTTGAGAATACTCTTTTTAGGCATTATTAAAAGGGGTTGTCCGGGAATGACAGCAACCGCCCCAACCAATTCAAATTTTTTGTCTTGCCCGACGTCCTCACAAATTGCAAATAAAAGGGTATCGGTAATCCCCGTTTCGGGAATAATTACCCCGACCTTTTTAATCTCACCCGAAACGTTTTCGACAATGCCCATTAGCGGCTCGGCGGGGTTTATTTTTTCAAATTGCAAAACAACATCACCCTCAAAGTCGTTGTTTTTTTCTTGAGTATTTTTTATTTTTTCCACAATGTCAAGCCGAGGCTTTGTACTCAAGTCTCCGGTAATCAAGGCACTCGTAAACATTAAAGTTAAAAGAAAATGAAATAAATAATTTCTTATCACGGTACGCCCCCTATCTTTTTAAAGGTGATTATATTCTATTAATTGAAAAAGGAATATATTTGGTATGTCCCGAGGGAGACTTGAGCGCTCTAAAAATTTGTCCTCGATTTTTGCCGTCTCGCCTATAAGAAACGTGAACCCAAGCCGGAGCGTTATCGTCTCCAAATTCCCAAATCAATTGGTCAAAATTTCCGTTAGACAATATAGCAAAAAAGAGTTTGGAGTTATCCCGAGACTCTAAGTCCGCCGCCTCACCTTTTTGGTGTTGAGACCCCAACGCTCCGCCGATAGCGGTATTAAGGGCTTGGCTCCGATAGCCACTTGAAATAAAAATAGCCTCGCCCAAATGGTCTCTAACCGGTTGGATAATATTTTCGCAAAGTGCTTTGAGGTTTTCGATTTCCTCGGGACTCGGGGTATTGGGTATACCGTGTCTAATGGCGACTTGGCTTTTAGTAAATTCCTCAAGAGTAAAATTTTTAGAAAGTTTCATAGTTACGCCCCCAATGTTTTAATTACTCTTTTTTACAAATAAAAATAATTATGGCGCCAAAAATCATCTCGATAATCTTATAAATTTCGCCGGTATCAACGACCCCTATTTCGTCGCCGATTTTAGGATTGACTCCGTCGGGTATATCGGTCGCCTTAACCATTACCTTGTAATAAAAATCCGGGAGAAACTCCGGGGCAAAACGAGTCTTTTGCTTTCGAGTAATAACCGCCTCTAAAGCGTACTCGGTGTTTGTCCGGGTATAAGTTCCTAAATCCGGGTCGTAATCGGTCGGGTCGCCGTAAACCCTAAGCCTAACCGCCCGACCAAATCCTCTTAGCATTACATTAAAACCGGCGTTAACCTTATCTTGAATATTTTTTTCAACTTTCATAATATCGCCTCAATTCGCTTAAGGTTAAAAACCCGTCCTCGTCTACCAAATCCTCGAATTTTAAACCTTTTTTTTGATAAATCTCAAATCTCTTTTTTCCTAATATAAAAGATTTGTCTTTGTTTGTCATTTTTTCAAACCAAGCTTGGTAGTCCGTATCTGCCGGGACAAGACCGTCCATCGACTCCCGAAATCCCCGGTTAGACTCTCTTTGAGGTAACCCCAATTCTTTAGCGGATTTTAAAACCGGCGTTTTAAAACAACGGCATTGATGGTGTAACGGGACACTCAAGGCGTCATCCGGGTTTTTCCAATATTTCCCATCTAAAACGGCACAACGGGGACAAGTCCTTTTATCAAGAGTCGCTATCCACTTGACGCCCTTAATAATATCTTTATTGGCGGCTATCCATTCGCTTTCGACAATCCCCGAAACATTTTGTATAAGAGTCCTTAAATAAGTCGTCGTATAGCGTCGGCTCAGTTCGTCAAACTCATTTGTAATTTTTCGAGCAAGTTCTTGGTACCCGAGACCGTCCATATAACCTTGATTAATAAGCTTATAAAGTTTTCGATATTGAGAGTCTAAAAGAGCTTTTAATTCATCCTCATAAGTATCGGCAAAAGCCGGCAAGGGTCGTCTCATAATTATTTCAAGGTGCCGCTTGGTTAGTTTGTTTAGTTTAATGTATTGGCTTAAGGTTTCGCCCTCGAGAGCCTTATAGATGAGAGCGTTGTGAGTCTTGACCAAGTCCTCAACCAATTTATCGACATATTTCTCTATAGCTACCGCCCTCTCCCTAAACACCGGTAAGAGACGTTTCTTAATCGCCTCTTTTGCCTTATAAGTATCAATAACGTCGCCTTTTAATTCTTTGGCGATAATCGTAATAATGAGGTCGGTGTTTTGCTCTAAAATTTTAACGGCGTCTTTTACCGCTTGGTTTTCCACTTTCATTAAAAGACGCCGGTACTTGGTCAAATTCTCTTGAATTTGCTCGTTTATGGACATTATTCTTTTACCACCAATCGACTTTTGGAAACAAAACCATTAATAAAATTAAAACGATAGCCCAAAAGATTATTATTAAACTTGAGTCTTATTTCGTCTAAATCAATTTCATTAACGTCAATTTGTCCGCCGTACTCTTTAGCTAACCAAAGAGCGATACGGGTTTGTTCAAATTTAACAACCCAATGGATAAATGGAGTCCCCTCACCGTTGACTTGAAAGTTCCGGGGAAATTCTAAGGCTTGGTCGGTAGAGTATTTTTCTCCGACAAATTCCCGGGCGTCCAATAGTTGAGCCGCCTGTAATATATAGCTCGTTTTTTGGTCGTTGGTTAGCCCGTCCCAAACCGTTTCTCCGGCTAAAATGTCATCGGCTTCGGTAAGGGTTATATAAGAGTTGGCGTCGGCGGCGGCGACGTCGACTTTAATAGCGGGTAATGCCATTTTTTACGCCCCCTTATTCTTTCTCGGTTTGATTTTCCTCATCGGTCTTTGATTTGCGAGACCGTTTCTTTTTAGGCACCTCTTGAGTCTCTTTGACCTCGGTCGTCTCTTGAACCTCTTTTTCTTTTTCTTTCCGGCTCTTTTCCGCTTGAATAAAAAACGCTAAACCCATTTGTTACACCCCCTAAGATTTGATTAAAAAAAAATCCGGGCAAAGAGGAAAGCTCCCCGCTCGCCCGGACATATTTTACCTGTGAAAATCCGCAATCACTTTTTAAACTCCCTACCCTTAGTTGTGAAGTACCGCCACAAACCGGATTAACTTGTTATTGGTCGCAACTTTGAGCCAATTGGTAGCGGTCGCCAAATTGGTGTCGGTCGGGTTAACGGTAGATACATTCCACTTTACGAGCTTAAGGTGTAAACCAAAATGTACCGAGGTCGAAAGAACATTTCGGAAAGCCAAAATGTCCCGGTCTTTTTCGGTCATTAATTGGCGTTGATACCCGACATATCCCGCACCTCGACCAAATAAATAGGTCGTATAGGTATCATTGTCCGGCGTAGAGTTAACCGGCAAAGCGTCGGATACAATAACCTCTTTACCCATAAAGGTAGGAATACGACCCGTCCGGTAAGTCTCATCGGTCGACGGCATTTCGACAAAGTCGATTAATTTCGCCTTTAGCAAATCGGCGTAGGTTTTGGAGTGCACAATCAAGCCGGTAAGCTCATCCATATTTTCGCCGATTTTTTGGGCGGCGTCGACACAAACCGAGGTATCAAACAATACCGGGGTACCGGTGTCCGCTTTAACATTGTGAACGTGAGAATCTTTAAGGGCGCCATTAGTTAGGTCAATCAAAGCCCCGACGATTTTAATAAAGAGCCGGTCGTACTCTTTGCCCCAATAGTTAGCTACTTGGGCGGCAATTTCCGCTTGAGGGTCGCCCAATCCGGCAAACCGGGCTAAGTCGGTAACTCCCCAAGCCTTTCCACGGTGCAAAACAACTCCAATGTCCTTTAAAGTGCTCAAGGCGTTAACGGTAATTTGGTTAACCCCGTCAATTACCTCGGAGTCGCCGGTTAATTCATCCCAATAAGGAACATTGAAAAAATTTCCGCCCTCGCTAATGTCCACGTTAGCATAGTCAAAAGAGGCGATACCACTACGGATTATTTTTGCCCGGGTAGCAATTTGAGCGGAGACCATATCCGCCAAAACCTCCGGTACGATTACGTCCGCTAAATTAGTGTAAGCCATAAAAACACCCCCATTAAATTAAAGTTATTGATTTGGTTAATTAATTCGAGATTTAAAGTATTTTTCTCGCAAAGTATTATAAAACTTTGGATATTTGCTCATAATGTCTTTCATTAAAGCGCTATCCTTAAGCAAATCTTCGTACTTGAGTTTTTTGTATTGCTCGGGCACCGGTTTTTCAGTACCAAAATTAATGTCCTTATCGCCCTTGCCGTCTTTGTCGCCGGCGGCTTTCTTTTTCATAGCGACAAACCGCTCGACCCATTCGGTCTTTTCTTTAGCGGAGCCTTTGGGGACAAGAGCCTTTTCCTCGTCGGTCAATTCAATCATAGCGGCGGCTAACCGAGTATTAAAAAACTCGTCCATTTCCCGTGTCTTGGATTTAAGAACCTCAATTTCTCTCTCAAGAGAGTCAAGCCGCTCCAATTGAGAGAGACCGCCATCCTCGGAAAATATCTTTTTTAGCTTTTCAATGTACTCGGTCTTTTTTCCCAACCCCTCAAGGGTCTCAATCTTGGATTTAATTGAGCCGATAATATCCTTAAGCTCGTTAAGGTCGTCTTTACTGTCCTTGGGCTTTTTCTCTCCGCCTAAAGCCTTGAGAGCTTTGTCGTAATCTTTGTCATTATCCTCTAACGCCTTTTTAATTTCGTCTACGGTTTTCCCGGTCTTTTCCTTAAGTCTAATAATCATTTCCTCTAAAGTCATAGTACGCCCCCTTGAAAACTTTATTTTTTAAACTTTATACAAACCTATTTTATGTTAATTTTATTTGTATGTCATTTTTTTAGGAAATCGTATTATAGCCCTTTGCGATTTCCTGTAATTCGGTTTCGACCTCATCGTCGGTCAACTCGGGGTTTGCCTCTCGAACTTTCCGGCGTTCGCTAATAGCGTCCATTTTAACCTTTTTCTCAAGAATTTCGAGCCTCTCCCGCTCGCTTATCGGAATAGGTTCACCCCAATCTATCGAAATAGACTCCGGGTCGTTTGCGACAACCAAGTCCCCGTATTCGCCCCTGATTAACTCGTTATTATAAACGAGGTCTTGGAAATCGGTAAACATTTGTACAAATAACGGCTCGTAAATCATTCGGCGCCGGATAACCTTTGCGATAGTGTTGGTTAATTGCATACGGATAGCGTTCTCGGTCTCGGCAACCTTTTTCATATAAACAAGATGGGGCGCCATTTCCGCCATTGAAAGAATAGAGTCCATAATAAACTCGATTTCGGAAAAGCAAGCCTCGAGCTTGGCGTCCCAAGTTAAGGCGAAAGGTTGTATCTTTTCCTCTTGGGGTATGGCGTAAACGTTACTCTCTCGTTTTTTAAAAATGTACCGGATTTTTTTATAAAGCTCATAAAAAACATTATCAACCTCAAAATAAGACTCGGGATAAAACTTTTCCGGCTCGGCGTGGACGTCTAAAATATTAGAGATTTGAGTTATCCGATTATTAAGCTCATCAAAGAGCGGCATAAGGTCGGCAAACTCCGAGGTACCGAAATTGTCCTCGACGTTGTCGTTTTTAAAATGGTAAACAAGGAAAGAGTCTACGCCGGTAGAAATTTCCGGCTCTAAGCCCGGGTAAAATTCTTTTATATCGAGTTGAGTCCCGAGTATGTCGTATTTGTTTTCATCGCTTATTAAATCAACATCTTTAAATTTAGGCTTATAAATCTCGTTGAGAACTCTCCCTTTTTCGTATACCTCTCGACGAATATAGTTTTTGCCATTTTTTTCGACAATCCACTCAAAAATATGTCGGGTAATTTCTCCGCCCTCATAGTCGGGAAACCAAATTGACGGATTGACATAGTCAGCAAAGACCCGGTTATTTCTTACTGAAAGCCGGTAAATACCATCACCCCGGATACCGGTATAAACGGCAAGACGCCAATTAAGAGCATTAAGTTTGGAGTTTTGAATAAATTCCTCAAAAAGTCCAAGATTATCCAAATTTTGATTTAATTTTAAGGGATTTAAAAACATTAGGTCGGCGAATTTATTAACTATGAGTTTCGCAAAGTTAAGCGCTATATAAATCATACGGGCTTTTTCGTGTCCCGTCCTTTGTTTAACCTTGTCGAGTAACTCGCTCTCAAAAACGGCGTAATGGTTACCTTTGTAAATATTTAAAAAATTATCGTAATTTTCTTGTCGAGTATATTGTTTGATTTCCGCCATATTTATATCACCCCTTTAAAATTAATAAATTACCTCGATGGTTATGGTAGCGCTTTCCGTACCGCCGCCTTGGGTACCCCAATTTATTTGTAATCCATAACATTTTGGGGGTATCGTAAACACCCAAGCAAAAGGCGGATTAACCCCTCGCAACATTTCCACCCAAGCGCCTTGGGGTACAAAACCTTGTTTTAAAAAATCTTGAGGCGGGGTTGATTGGTAATCGTCTAACCTTTTGTCGAATTGGTCTACCGGAAAAACCTCGACAACACAAGACCCCAAACTCCCACTATGTAACTCTGTGTATAAAAGAACAGTTATTTCGTTATCGGTCTTTTCGGGATTTTTCGCACCAAACTCCGAGTCGAAGTGTAGAAAAAAAGACGTTGACCCCGACCCGCCCGTGTAAGAATAAGTAAAAATTTTAGATTTAAGTTTTCTCGTAACGGCAATTTTCCCCATATTATCTCATCCCCTAATTAATACAAAACTTCGATGGTTATCGTGGCGTCTTCGGTACCCATAAAGTCTGTCGCAAATGATAAAAACAAACCAAAACATTTGGGCATTGTAATAACCCATCCGTAAGGCATACCCTCGCCCCGAATAGACTCAATCCAACTCCCGTTAGGTATTTCTAAGATTTTGTTATAATCCTGAGCCGGAGTAATACCGCTCGAGAAAAAAGGTTTACCAAAAGAGTCGACGGGAATAACGTTTATTGAGCACCCCCCAAGAGTACCACTCGCTACTTGTACCCATAACATTACTGTTATTTCACCATCGGACATTTCGGGACTTTTTATCCCGTTTTCGGACTCAAAAAAAATCGGGTCAAATTCGACCGCACCCTCGCCCCCGGTGTAAGTGTACGTAAAAGTTTTCGACTTAAATCTTTTGGTAGTCGCAAAATTTTCCATATTATCAGCCCCTTTTAAAGTTTAAAAAATTGTTAAGCACAAATAAAGGCGCCGAGTATATCGGCGAGAGCGTCATAAACAAAGCGCTCTTTAGAGCCGTAACGACTAAACATTTTTTGGGTCTTTTGCAAATAAATAAACTCCGCCATTTCCCAATTAAAGGCGATTGCTCCGACGATAATTTTCCGGGTAACTATATCGCCGCCCAAGAAATGAATACCCAAGCCAAGGATGGCACCGGCTACGCAATGAAACCAAAGCCAACGGTTGTAATAAGTTCCAAGCCAAAAAACGGTTTTAATATTAAACAATAAGCTTTTCATAGATACGCCCCCATTTTTTTGATTAAAACTAATAATCGGTTTTGTGTATGTCATTTTTTTTGGATTTAACAAAATATCCGAGGTCTTGAGTGTTTTTCCCTAAACACCCTGCTCTTTAAAAAAAAATCGCATTATATATATATATATATATATACTTTTATTTCTTATTTACGATATTAATTAATTAATTAATAATTAAAACTATATTTACTAAAATAATAATAAGAATAAGAATAAGAATAAGAGGAAACTCGGGTTGTTGTAACAACAATAGGGGTTGTTGTAACAACAATTAGGGTTTTTGCGACAACAATTGTGGTTTTTGTTTTTTGGTATTTCTTTGTTCACCTATTAAAATAGTTTGTTGGGGTATGTTTTTCCCTAAACACCCCTTAGTAGCGATAAAAAAAAGATTGTTGCGACAACAATCGTTATTGTTGTAACAACAATCATCATTGTTGCGACAACAATCGTTATTGTTGTAACAACAACTACTTAATTTTCTCGATAAAATTGCATTACCATTTGATAACGAAGGGCGTCTACCGGATGGTCGTTAGTGCCGTCCTTAAAATATTTCTCGTCAAGTCGTCCGGTTTCGAGCTTGGGGTAAACAAGGTTTTTAAGAGCCATATAAACACTTGTATATTCTCCGGGTTTTTTATTGACCAAGTCCCGGCTTATTCTAAGCGACCGATACCCCTTGGCGTTTAAAATTAGCCGCCTCAAAACCTCGGTACCGTTAGGTTTTGACCGTTGTTTAGGGGTCGTTGGGTATCTAAACCGGACGCCCGGAAATTTGTTTTTTATTTCCTCGACGGCGGTAAAGTGGGTCATTTCGTTAACCGAATCCCCCGCCGGGTCGCCGAAAAATTCCGCTATTTTACCCTTATATTTTTCGAGCCAATAACAAATATCCGAGGTCGTTTTGTTTTCCGGGAGCCAAGCGTCGACAATGTTAATTTCCGGCTCATAAAGGTCAAAGGTCGGGACTTGAGTAACAATTATCGCCGGGCGTCGGTAGCCAAAGTCAATAGTAACAAAGACAGGTAAGGTCTCGTTATAGACGTAATCGGTGATATTATCGTTACCCCAATACGGAAATGTTTTTTCTCCCCGGATACCCCACTCCGCCATTAGTTCTTGAGCGGCTTTATCCGCCGACAACGTACTTGTTAACCGGTCTACATAAGTCTTTGATAGAAAAAGGTTTTCCTTGGTCTTTACCCTAATCATAAATTTATTGACCCCATCGCATTTTCCCTCAAATAAATCAAAGAGCCAATGGGGTAACTCGGGCGGCGAGGTTGTAATCGAAATTGGTAGATATTCCCTTTCCCCACGACATCGCTTTAACAATTCCTCATAACTATCAAGCGACATATCCCGAGCCTCGTCGACCCAAATCCAAGGGACGGTTTGCCCCCGAACTCTCCCGGGCTTATCGAGCGAATAAGTCCTCACTATTATTTTTTTGCCGGCGTAAATAGCTATTTCTTTTTTGCTTTCGCTCCAATGATAGTCTAACCCAATCAATTCGAGTACCTTGAAAAACGGGGGTAACGTCGAGTGTCTTAATTGGGCGTAAGTATTGGCGACAATAAGCCCCGGCTCGTCGGGAAAGCGTAGAGCCATCAATAACGTTCGGACGCCCCCGGCGTGGGTCTTGCCGGAGCCAACCCCGCCAAGAAAAAGAGTCTCTAAAGCCTCGGAATAAACAAATTTAGTTTGTTTGGGAAATAGCTTTAAGTAAACCCGACGTTTCAACCACTTTTCGCCCCCTAAAAAATATTTTTTTTAAATCATTAGTCGAATTAATCACAATGATTTGATTGTTTCTAACCTCATACCAATCGCCCCAAAGTATTATTGGCTTGCCGCCCCGGATAACGACCGACCCCTTGGGTCTAATATTTGCCCGTGCTAAAAACGTAGACTTAGGCAACCATCCCCAAACATTAATTTCGTCGGTTGTCTTGGAGTGGCTTGCAAAAATATAAACATCAACTTTAAAAAAAATTTGGTATCCGTTGACTATATGGTCATACCACGGTTGAAACTTATACCCAACCCCCTTAGTCTTAACATCGGCTTTAATGCCATTGATTTCAATATCAAAGCCCCCATCGAAACCGTCCAAATTTTTTATCCACGGTACTCCCAAAAGGTCCTTTACAACAACCTCGCCAAGCAAGCCACTCCGTTGAGCTGTTTTGTCGCCGTCATATTTTCCTCTTTTTCCCAAATTAACAGATTGTAAAACATCCTCAACATACTCGATAATCTCTCGCCTTGGCTTTACGGTTATCACAGTTACGCCCCCTAAAATATTTTTTATTTTTAAAATAAAAAAAGATGAGGGCGTATGTCATTTTTTTAGGGCGGCATACACGGGCGGATTTAATAATAGACATAAAAAAAGCCCGGACGGTAAATCCGCCGGGCTATTTCTTGACGCCTTAGACTAAAGAATAAGCGCTTTAGCCGCCCTCAAGAGAGACCGAAAACGGCGTCCTAAATTGCCAAGGTGAAAAATAAAAACGATAAAAAAACTATCATTTTCGTTTTTTTCTTGACTTTTTGAGGGCTTTTCCTTAAAATTGACCATAGACAACCTCGTCGTTTTTATTGGAATTTTGACCCCTTGCGGTTGCCGCCGTAAGGGGTCTTTAATTAATTACAAAAACAAATTATGGCGTTGAAAATTAAATGTCAATAGATTTGTTAAGCTTTTTAATTTTTTTTTAACAAATAAAAAAGGCGCCATCCCGCCACCAAGGATAGCGCCTTAATTTTGTTTTTGAAAGATTACCGCCCCGGCTTATAGGTTGCCGAAAAAATAACGGTTACCCAAATCACAAAAAGAGAAATAGCGGTTAAAAAGATAGGCTCTTTTGTGAGATAGCTAAAAAACGCCCCCAAGCCAAAGAGACCAAAAATAAAATAAATTTGTAGACTATAAGACCAAAAAAAGCGTTTAATCTCTTTCATAATTACACCCCCTTTTAATGGTTACAAAATGTCATAAAATATTTCGTACTTAATCTCAAGTATATCGTCTTTGGTATGATTGGGAAAAGTTAGATTAGCGGTATAAGTAGAGAGCGGCGGTATCTTGCCACAAGATTTAGAATAGTGCTCTCTGTCAATGCTCGCCTCAAGTCTCACATTGTCGGCGATAACGTTATTAGTCTTATTATAAAGCGTAAATCGAGCGATTAAATTGTCTCCGTCCATTGTGTAATTGACCTTTTGCATAACAATAACATCGTCTTGATTTACATTTGTCGGTGTTTTTTTCAAGTCGCACCCGTTAAGACCCAAGAGCAAGAAAAAAGTACATATTGCCGCCAATATAAGCGAGATAATGCCAATAAATAAGTTGCCACTTTGTTTTATCATAGCGTTGCCCCTCGTTTTAATATCCATAAGCCTTAAAATTAATTGTAAATCGTACCCGGCTCCCGTCTTGAGCCGTGGCTCCCGGAAAAGTAAATATAACCTTTTGGGTAGCCCAAGCCGGCATAGTCCCGGGCAAGTCATTAACAAGGATAACGTCGTCCAATTGAGCGGTAACCCTCACTTTCCAAGCCTTGACCTCGCTCTTATTCCATATCGAGACGGTAGCGACAAGGCTGTTCTCGACTTGAGAGAAATAGGTCTCTCTCAAAACGACGTTGGGTTCCGGCTTGTCAAATCCGACCGGGTTAATCTCGTTGGTACACCCGGCAAAAAAAGGAATTAAAGAAATTAAAAAAACAATGACAAGAAAAAATACGGTGTTTTTCATAATTGCACCCCCTATAAGTTTTTACGGTTAACAGTTAGCGGGACGAGCTTATCCCCTAAAAATATAGTGGCGACATTTTAAGCCGCCTATTATTTGAGTTTCGGGACATTGGCTCGCCCATTATGATTTAAAACGGGACGTAATTGTCGTCCTCTTTTGGCTCAGGTGAATCGTCCGGGACGCTTTCACTATTTCCCATTTTTTCACCAAGTAATTGAATTGTTTCGGCGATAACGCTCGTAGCGTGGCGGGTTGTTCCTTCGTTGTCCTCATAAGTACGGTAGCTAAGACGACCCTCAATATAAATCCGGTCGCCTTTGTGAGCGTACTTTTGGACAATTTCGGCTAACTTGCCAAAGGCACTTATCCGGTGCCAATCGGTCTTTTCTTGTTTTTCCCCGTCGGAGTTTTTCCAATTCTCGTTAGTGGCGACCGAGAAATTGATGACCGGGGTACCCGATGGTAAATACCGGGTCTCGGGGTCTTGTCCAAGTCGACCGATTAAAATTACTTTGTTGATTGTTCCTTTCGCCATAAATGCCCCCTTTCTTAAAGCTTACGGTTTAGTTACAATTGAATATAGTTTTTTTTAATATGTTTGTTATTTTTTTGGGATTTCTAAAATAATCCCGGGATAGAGGTTAAAAATAGTAGCGATTATTTTTAGGTAGGCTTTAAAAAAATCGTGGAGTCGCCGGGTACCGCCCCCGGGTCTTGTCCGATATTTCAGCACTTATTACCAAACGCCGAAATTTTGAACGACCGGACAATCGACACTATTTCGACCCCGACAATTCTTAATAAGTTGTAACGTTTTCGACGATAACGTCCGCTATTCGGGATACCCCCTTAAGCGGTTTATCGCTCGAATATATTGCCTCAAATCTTTTCATTTCTTGGGCTAAAATACCCTCTGTAAAATTTTTAGGAAACTTAACAAAGAGGTCTTTACCATCTTTGTCAACAACCCGGCAATCTACTCCGACAAACTCGTAATTTTTATCGCTTGGGTTTGCCAATACCACTATAATATAAAGCGTATAAGGGTCGCTTTTGACCGTGTCTATCTCAAAATAATAATATAAATTAAAATGGTTTTTTACCCGTCGGACTTGCTCGTTTTTGGGCTTGGCGTCAAATTCTTTTTGTAATTTAACTAAGGTAAAATGATAAATTTTTTCGGCAACCGTATTAACCATTTCTTGTTTTTGGTTTTCGGTTTGACCAATAGCCGCACTCATTAAAAAGACAAGTAAAAAACATAGGTTTCTCAGCATATATATCCCCTTATTTTTTGGTTAAGTTTTTTAGCGTTTCTCCAATATCCAAGGCATTATAATAATCTTTAAGCATATCGACGAGCATTTCAAAGAGCCAAACCGAGGCGTAAAATTCCATTTCCTCGGGCGTAGGTAAATCATCAAGAGAATAGCGCAAGGCGACCGCCTTTCTATCCTCGTCGGTAAAAGTAAAAATAACTTTCCCCTTATAATTTTTCGACATTTTTACGCCCCGTAATTATTTGCCCAAAAACGGTTATGGATTTCGTTATCCAATTCTCACGGTACGGCTTTTTTCTTAGTCCATAGTGATATAGCCCACTAAAAAAGAAATAAAAAATTTCCCACGATAGCGGGATTTTCCATAATAGCGACCAAGTCAAACCGCTTTGTAATATAAGGGCGTAAACATATAAAGTAAAGTAAGAAAGAGCGTCAAAGGTATGCCATCCGTCAAGGGGTACCCATCGACCCGCCTTTCCTTTGAGAAAGCTTGTTGTCCTATCCGAGAGCCGGGAGAGCCAAGACCATTCAAACGACCATTCGATTTCGTCTCGGATTGCTTTAAACGTGGCGCTTAAAATAAGAATAAAAATAAAATGCCAAGACATACATGGACCGCCCCCCTTAATTTGTTTCGTTTTCGTCTAATAAACCATCCCGGTCTTTCTCATTGACAAAAGAGTCCGTTTCTAAATTATCATCCTCAACGCCGACGGTTTCTATTTCGACGATTAAACCGTCCTCGTCTTTCCTATTATTTAGCAATTTTTCAATCTCAAGTAATTTTTCAAGAGCAACGCTCAAAGAACGTATCGCCTCGCCGGTTGTATTAAACTCAAGGACGTTTTCGTTAATATGAGTTGTTACCCGGTCGATAATCGCCTCGAGCTTATCCTTGTAATGTATAATTCCTTTTTTTATTTCCTTACCGACCTCGTCGGCGATTTTTTCCAACTCTCTTTCGGCAAGTCTTTTTCTTTCCTTGTCCCAATCCTTGGTATTCCGATAAAGAGTTTTTTGAGGGATACCTTTAGCTTTTGCAAACTCATAGCGGTTTTTATAAGCTCCCTTAATGTATTCGACCCTTAAAGCGTCCCAATCGTAGGTTGTTTGTCGCTTTTTACGTCCTTTTTGGGTCGTTATTGTCGTTTCTTGCGCACTATTTAAGACATTCTCGGACATTAATAAGACACCCCCAATAAATTATATTTTCAATCTAAAAATAAAGAAACAATGGATTTATGTCGACTTTTTAGCCGACCATCCATTGACAAAATTCGGACATTAATTAAGTCATAAGGCGGCTTAAAATTCTAAGCCGCCTTTGTTTCTAAATAAATTTCGTTTATAGTTTCTTAATTGCTTTGGAGACATATTGGCAACCAATTCCGGGACATCGAGTAAAGTAATAAAAGCCGATTGAATACATCCCAAATTACACCGTCCGAGCAACTCAAGAGTAACCCGTTGCCTTGCTCCCGATGGTCCGTAAAAACTTTCGGTTTTGGGTTGCCACCCTTTACTCGGTTTCAATTTTATTACCCTCTTTGTCGCAAGCAATAAACCCCGCCTCGATGACATTGTCGCCGTTGTCTTTACCGTTGCAACCCGGACAATTACCACGACACTCATTACAAAACTCAAGACTTTCCATTGGTATTGTTTTGTGGTCTATTGGTTTCGTGGCTTTCTTTTCCTCAACAAGACCCCGGTAAAGTAACATATAATTTCTTAAGTCGGCTATCCGAGTCTCGACCGGCTCGCTCTCATTTCCGCCCCGGGCGTGATTTAAAATACTTAAAACGTGCTTAAGCCAATAGACCATTAATACTTGCTCGGGGGTTATTCCAACCAATTCGGCAACAAGTTTAAAATTATAATGGCGGTCGGAGTTGCCAATAGTGTAATCCCTACCCTTAACGCCCATAATTTCATTTTCAAGAGCTATTTGTTTTTCGATAATCTTCATAAAAGTTTTATTGTCCATTAACGCCCCCTAAAATTTTTTGTTATGTAATTTCGGTCTTTGCTCATTAATTTTCATTTTTTCCAAAATGGCTTTTTCCAAGTCGATACCGTTACCCTCGGCGTAGACCATTACTCTAATAACTATGTCCGCCAATTCCTCGGACATATTCCCGGTCTTAAGCAAATTCGACTTTTCGGGTAAATCAAACGTTGTCCTTAGGATTTCAAAAGATTTCATTAAGCTTTGATATTCGTTTATAATGCCTCTAAGAGTAGAATCGGTTGTTTTTTCATACGAAACGTTGTCAAGAGCCTCGTTAACCTCGGTACCAATTAAAAGCAATTGCTTTAAATGGTTAGAGGTGTCAAATCCCTTATTGTTAGAAATCTCAAGACACTTTTTCGCAAGGTCTTTAATTGTTGGCTTATTAAGATATATAAACATAAGTACGCCCCCTTTCTTTTTTTAAAATAGGGTGAGACCGCTTGGAGTCTCACCCTATAATTAAATCAATTAAGACAAATTTGACATTTTTTTCGGATTTTCATTACGGGTTGCTTTTCATTTATTACTTGGAGAAAAAAGATTTTAAAAAGCTTATCCCAATCAATCCTTTCGTCAAATTCTAACGCCATTAAAACTTGCTCAAAATTTTCCCGACCCATTTCTGTATTTGGAAAAAGTTTTTCGAGATAACCGTAAGCTATTTTCTCAACCTCAAAGAGCTTTTGCATTTTAAGGCGTACCTTTGGCGTAAGATTATCGTCCATTAATAATAGATTTAACACCCGTCGAGCGGCTCTTAGCTTTTTAGCCTCGATTACAAACTTACCGATACTAATATCGCTTTTGTCAAAACGTACATAGGCTTTTTCGGCTATTTTCTTTTGGTAGCACTTCGTACAAAGGCGGTATTTTTTAATGAAAATTGGATTTACACCGCACTCTATACAAATGTCGCCAACATATTTAGCCTCAATTCGCCTAAGACAATCTTTGCAATAAGGACTATTAAAAACCAATCGGGAATGGCACCCGGCGCACCATCCGAAATTTTCTATTTTTAATTTTTCTGAACAATCAACGCAAATCTGACCCTTGCTCGCAAATATGGGTTTGGTTTCGTGGCACTCGGTACATTTGTCAACCCGATTATAATAATCCTTTTTACGAAATTTGTTTTCGTGGAAACCCATAGTCGCTTTTAACCAAAGATTGTGGCAATAACGACAAAATGGAGACCCGGTTTTTGTTTTACGTTTTTGACAGTTAAGGCAAATTCCCTCGGACTCAATCTTTTTCAAACAATTAGGACAGAGACCGAATGGTGTTAAATTTGCTAATTCCATTTTGCATTTCACACATTTCCTTGTCATAAACCTACCCCCTTTCTCCGTTGGCTTTTGATTTGTAATATTTCACCCAAGACGTTTTTTCTAAATCGACCCCGGGCGGCAACTCTCCCGTATCCCGATAATCTTTTAAAATTGCTTTCTTGTCAATCTCAACGATGATTTTTATCCGCTTATATTTGGCGGGTACCAATTTTTCGTCGATTATGTCGACTCTTGGCGTTGAGGGTACGATAGTAATTTTCGATTGAAAACCATTAAAGTCTTTCATAATACCCTTTTTAATGATAGCGTCCGTCATACCCTTGAGATTTTCAAGTGCTTTTTTGCGGTCTTGTAACTCCAAAATCTTTTCTTTAATCTCGTCGATTTCGGCGTCGATTTTGTCAACCATTTCGACCAACAAATCGACCTTATTAGCCGCCGGAAATGCTTTGTCGGCTATTTCAAGAGCCGTGATTTTTAAATCGTCCTCTTTTACCATAGTTATTTACCTCTCTTTCTTAAGCGGTTAATAGTTTGGCGCCCCCTAAAGATTTAAGCGCTTACGGTTAATTGATTTAGTTTGACTTGCCTTAAATACCATAGACCCAAGGCAATAGCGTGAGCCTCATCCTCACCTATTTCCCTATTAAATTCTAAAGATATTTGCCGGGTTAATAGGTTTTTAGGCTTGTTGGATTTCCAAGTTGTCGGCGGGATTAAAACCAATGGCTTTTGAAAAAAAGCCGATAGTCCCGATGATATATACCCGGCGGCGTAATCGTGGACACGGATACCGTGGGGGTCTCGCCCCTTAAAGCGAATTTGTCCCCCGAACTCAATAACTATTACATCGGGTTTAGCGGTTAAATAGTTTTCACAAATAGAGGTTAAAATATTGTCTAAGCGACAAGTTAAGAATTTGCTCGAGGACTTAATCTCTTTGGATAAAACAAGCTCGCCATCCTCAAAGTAAGCGGTACCAATTGCCCGGCTACCGGGGTCTATGGTTAAAATGTTTGTCGCTAAAATTGGGGTAGGTAATCCAAAGCTTATCCTCAAATTTTTTACCATAATCACCCCCTAAGTATTTGGTTAATAGTTTTATGGCATTTTCTAAATCAATGCCACCATTTAATAGTGCCGACTCGATAGCGGTCGTAATGACTTGCTCCCGGTAAGTCTCCGGAAAAGTATTTAGTATCTCGCCCACTTGCTCAAGTCGTTTTTCCATAATAAGGTTGTAAATGTCAACCCAATTATAAGAGTCAACGCTTGAATTTCGATTTCTCTTTTTTTGTTTCATATTATCACCCCCTTTAAAATGGTAGCGACTTGTCGCCCCGGTTATACCAATCACTAAAAAAATTACGAGACCGGTCATAAAAGACCCAAGTCTCACCGGTCTTGTATTGGCGTTGTTTAGGAATTAATAACTCACAAAGAAATGTCGTTTCAATAAGCTCGCCCTCTTTTTCTACGGTAGCTATGCCGTAATATTCGGGACGGTACAAAAAAATAACGGTATCGGCGTCTTGCTCAATTGCCCCGGAGTCCCTTAGGTCGCTTAACATCGGACGCTTATCGCCTCTTTGCTCGACCGCTCTCGAGAGTTGAGACAACAAAACAATTACGACATTATATTCTTTGGCTATAATTTTCATTTTCCGGGTTATTTCCGCCAACTCGAGGTTTCGAGTTTCAGCTTGGGGCGGCTCCATTAAACCCAAGTAATCAATAAAAAAGATTTCGACCCCTTGCTTGGACATTTTACGGACGGTCTCTTTTACATCGGAAACCCCTAAAACCGCCTTTTCGCTTAAATAGAGCGGTAAATTCTTTACCCGGACAAATCCTTTAGACGTTTCCTCAAAGTCGGGTTCAACGCCGACGCCAACGTCCGACTCGGATGAGGCAAGCCTTACCCCTAATTGCTCAAGGCTCATTTCAATACTAAAAATATGGGTACCTATACCCTTTTTAGCGAAATTCTTAGCCAAAGCAAGCATAAACGCCGATTTACCCATACTCGGACGCCCGGCAATAATTACAAGGTCGCCCCGGTGAATATGCCAAATTTTATCTAAATCAATTAATCCGGTTGAATATTCGCTATTAAAAAGCTTGTCAAAAGTTTCCCGATTATTAAGGCGGTCAACTACCTCGGAAATACTAACAACGGTTGTCGAGTTCGTCTCTATTTGTCGGATTTCGCTATCCAAGTCCGCAAGGATATTCTCAATTGTTTCGCTCTCGGTCAATTGATTTAGAGTTCGGATTAAAGTTTTTTGTAAGCGTCGTTTATTGGAAAACTCTTTTAACTCGTTAATCCATTGAACGATATTTGAACCACTCGGGACTAAATTAAGAACATCAATAAGGTAACCAATATCCTTAATTTTAGAGGACAAGGTCGCAATATCGGGCTTTTTGCCCTCAGCAACAACCTCGAGGATGGCTCTAAAGATTTCTTGATGGGTTGACGAGTAAAAGTCGCTTTCTCGCAAGCGGTCAATGTAATTTTCCTCGCCGAGCATAAGAGACGCTAAAACATATTTTTCAAGCTCATAGTTTTTAAGATTAATGATTTGCAACTCTTTGTTTGCCATTTGCATAATTACGCCCCCACTATGTTTAGGTATTTAGTTTAGCATTGATTGAATTTCTTTTTCTGAGTAATATTCTCTTAAACGGTCAACAACAGCATTTTTAAAGTCGGACGACGCTTTTTCCATTTCTTTTTTTAGCGTTGCAATGCTAACCCTTAAATAATTTCCTTTATATGGAATAACTAAAACGGTTGGTTTAGGTTGGGGTTTATTGTCAAAACGCTCGCCCGAAAACTTGTTAGATTTTCCGTTTGTTTCGTTTCTAATAACATCAATCCACCTAACCCCGTCGCTTTTACGGGTATTGAGCAATTTAACCGGGCTTTGTATGGCTTTTCTAAAAAACTCGTTTTCGACAATAGCGTCAAAAACCCCAAGCAACTCATCGGGCGTAAATTCTTGTAATAACCTCTTGCAAGCGCCATCCCACGAGGGCGCCGGTTTTACCTTAAGCACTTTCTCAAATCGTTGTAAGAAAGCTCTTACCATACTTTGAGCCGTTATGTATTCCGTTCCATTGACACGAAATACAATATCCCCGCCCTTTAAGATGAGGCGCTCAAGATTTCCGCCCGTCTTTTCAACCTTTACAATGTTTTTTTCTTCTAACCAAGGCATTTTTTCATAAGAGTTTTTGGATTTAGACGGCTCATAAGGTTGGACTCCATCGCCCAACGGTGCTTTATTGCTCTCGACCTTTTCATCATCGAGACGAAAATCAAGGTTTTCGTTTGCTCGGGTATTACTTAAACGCTCAGCGTTGTAAATACGCTTACTAAAAAGTTTGGACATTCGTTTTTTAAGCCCCTCGCTTGTAAGGTTTCCCCTTTCATTAATAACAAAAGCCCCTATCTTAATGCTTTCGTCCATAAAGTTAGCTAAAAGGTCTCGAGGACAACCAAAACTATCTGCCCAAAGGTCTATTGTTTCCTCTCGGCTTTCTCCGGTAAACGGAGTCTCTACGTAGTCCGAGTTACATAATTCCTCTAAAACCATATTGTAAAGAGAGTACCCCTTGTCCCATCCGAATTTTGCCCGGAGACGTCTTATTTTAATGTCAAGCCTCATAGTGTACTCGTGGGGAAACCATTTAACAGTTTTATCTATTGGTCTCGCCATATTATAACCTCGTTTTTATTTTTGTTGCTTTAAGAGTTAATTTTGCTTAAAATAAATAGTCCTCAAACCATAGTTACGCCCCCTTATGTAACACAGGTTACGGACATACCCCCGGGGTCGCTCCCCGGGGGTGTCTTTTATTCGTTAGTCAATTTACAAAATTATTACTTTTTCTTTAGAGGGAGTTTAAGACCCGCCTCTTTGACCTCGACCATTTGTTTTAGTTTGAAATAACAACGTTCCATATCGGATGGTATTTGAAAATCATTCAAGCCGTTGCACTTGTAAGAACTATATAACTCGTATAAAGCCTCGCCAACCTCGAGGTCATTATTAGCCGCCGCCCGGAGACGCTTTTCGAGCGCTTGCATTGTTTGGACAAATTTCTTTTTCCGTGTCTCATCCGCCGCTTGCTCTGTATCAAAAACCTCTTTTACCCTTTCGACAACCTTATTGACTTGGTCGTTGTTTTCCAAGGTCTTGATAATCTTGTCCTCAAGTGGTGGCTCATCTTTAACAGTTTCCGATTTTACGGTGTCGTCCTTCTTCCCGGGTTTATTGGTCGGTTGATAAACCGGGTCGCTAATAATCTCTTGGACGGTTTCCTCAACGATTTGCTCTTTGGCTTTTTTCGGTTTTAAGATAATGGTCTTTTTTGGCTCAACGACCTCAATGTCCTCGACCACTTGGACGTTGCCATCATTATCTAAAACCACGTGGTCGCCCAATTCCTCGGGTAAGTACATTCCCGTAATAATGTCCGGAAACAATGTCCGAGCACCAATCGCCACGGCTCGCCAAAATAACATTAATTGAGGGTATTGAGTCCAAATATCCCCTTTTTTGGCGAGTAATCCGGCTCTTTCGGCGTCGGCGATAGTAAACTTGGCGATATAATCGCCAAAACCCGGACGAGAGAATTTGATAATACAACTCTTTTCGGTTTGCTCTTTAATTTCCCACTTACCGCCGGCTTGAGCGATTAAGGCAAGCATAATGTTACCTTGGACAACCGGCTTTCCTTTTATGACCGAGATATTGGCTAAGGCGGTCATAGTCGGGACGCCAAGCTCAAGACCTTTTAACATAATGGTAACTGCTTTTTCAACCGAGTTAATAGCCTCGGGGAGAAAGCCCGACCTTAAAAGAGTCGTCGCTAAAGCCCTCATCGCCTCGAGCTTTTCAAGAGCGACCTCGACAACTCTTAAGGCTCCGCCGGTTGCCGGCGAAATAGAGTTGGCTCTTTCGATTACGGCGAGCTTACCGTTTCCATTTTCGGTTTTTTGTTTTTTCTCCATAGTTACAGCCCCCTATATCTTAAGTTTTTAGTTTTTTGGCGACGCTTTAGGGCGCTATACACTTCGTCGGGTATGTAATACGGTCGTTTTAAATCAACAAAAGGTATATACCCCAATTCTCGCCATAGAATTATAGTTTTTTCGGTAATATTTAAGAGTCTTGCCATTTCCCTCTGAGTAACTAATTTTTTTGTCCCTATAAATACCATGGACCGCCCCCTTTACTCCGCCGGTACAAATTCTTGCGGCAAGTTTAAGATAGAGAAAATCTCGGAGATAATTCTTAAATGCCCTCTTTTAACCTTGAGAATACGAGTAAGGGTCGCCGGGTGTATTCCTACCCGGTCGGCGATAAAAGTCTTTTTAAGACCCTTTTCTTGGATGGCTTTCTCGAGGTCGAGATTAAAAGATACAATGGTTTTTTTTGCCATAGCCACACCCCCTATATTATTGTTTGTGATTTGACGTTATAATTTATGTTGTTAATATTGTAACGTCAATTTTTGTTGACTTATCTTTATTTTATTTTGCATTAATAAAGCGTTAGGGTAATCTTTAAATTTTATTGATTTTATTCCGCTTTATGTTTAAATTTTACCCCAAAAAACACCTTACTCTTATGCCACTTAAGCAAATTGAAACTAAAAAAGTTAAAAAAATGCTCGAGGAAATTCTCAAAAAATCAAACATTGCCGAGGTATCTGAAAAAACCGGTATAACCCGAGCGACGCTTTATAACATTATTAACGAGTCTTATGATTTAACCAAAACCGAAATCGCTCGTAACCTTGCCGTTAATTATGATTTTTTTTTAAAGTGGGACAAAAACGGCTCAATAGATTTTGTGAGCAAGTCCAAAATAATTGACGAAGCACTTCACCAAGACCAACCAAATTTCATCATTCGTGGAGACGACGCTATTACTTACGAATATTTGAAACAATTGAATTTACTCAACCCATCAAAATTAAAACGTGTTTTGGAAATTGTCAACAATCCCGTCCAAGTTGATTTTCTTATAGATATTTTTCTTGCACTCGAAAACTTTCTTGCAAGGGCGGGATTAAAGGAATATGACCGGAGACAAATCGTTTACAAGAACTTATTAACAAAAGATAATGTCAAGCTTAAAAAAAGAGAATAAATATTATTATATCTATTACCGGGATAAACACGGTCGACAATTTCACAAAAGCCTCAAAACGTCATCATTGACAGTTGCCCGAAAAATCCAAAAAGAGATAGACAACCGCCTCGCCCTCGAGCGATTTAATTTATACAATCCCCTTTACACTCTTGCCCAAGCCAAAGAAACCTATTTGCAAAAAATCGAGGGACGCAAAGCCCCTCGAACAATAGAAACCGAAATAAGACTCTTAGATAAGCTCATTAAGTATTTTTCCGGCGGTAGCTCCGCCAATATTACAAAGGATGAGGCGGAGCGATTTATTGCCCAAGTCTTTAGTGATACCTCTCCAACAACCGCTAATATCGCTATCCGGGAACTAAAAGCTATTTATAATTATTTTATTAAGTTTAACATCGTTTCCGAAAATCCTTTTGTCGGTATCCCTCTTTATAAGACGATAGAGAAAGAAATACAATATTTCACCTCGGGGGAAATAGAAACTCTCTTGAAATTATCGGGTAATTCTTGGTTGAAAAATTGGATATTGTTTGCCCTTGCTACCGGACTTAGACGTAATGAAATAAAAAGCATACACCAAGAAAATATTAATTGGAAAGATAGTTTATTAACGGTAGCGGTCAAGCGTCAAAAACTCGCTTACGTCGCCCTTAATAAAATAGCCCTCGACGTCCTTAAAGAACAAATTGAGAAATACAAGCAAGATGAGGTTTTTCCCGAGCCGGTTTTCCCGGAAACGGTTAGCAAAAAGTTTAAAAGATTACTCATTAAATCCAATATTAAAAGAAACCTTACCTTTCATAATCTCCGCCATACATTCGCCTCGTTTCTTATTCAAGATGGCGTACCAATTGAGGTAATTAAAAAAATGCTTAATCATCAAGATATTAAAACGACCCAAATATACGCCCATTTATCGCCCGGAAACCTCGCCTCGGCGTCCTCGGTTATACAAAACATCTTACAAGCCATTAATCCTTAGTTTATCTTTAAGAATATAACTAATCAAAAACGGTAAACAAACCACAACATATTACGCCCATTTAATTTTGATTTTGATTTTTACTTTTGTTTTTAGCTTTAATTTCATTTGCGCCCCCCTATTTTTGGGTCAAACTTTTGTGTTGATTAATAAAAATCAAGAGGCGCTCCCCCGTGGCGCCCCTCGATTTCGTCCCTCTTAGCACCCCCCCCTATGCCCCCTTGGTCAAATAACCGTCTTTAGTGATAAAGAAAAGTAACGGCTCGCCATCCCATCCAACGGTTTCAACGTCGCAAGGAAAAAAGCCGTCGTTAATGACTTTTTTCTTAAGACCCAAAATTGTAACCGCCCGGTAATGCTTAATCTCGATACCCGTCGCCGGGGTCGCCCGGGTTACCTTATAAGATTTTTCCATAATTACGCCCCTTTTGTTTTTTTTGTCGGAGTTTTGTTAATCCGTCATCGGTTACTCGACTATTTTCTCAATTACTTTTCTGTCTTCCCAATTACAGAATCCAAGCCACGCCAACGTTTCCCGGATAGTACAGAATCGTTTCATCCATCGGTAGGCGTGATAAAGATTTTTGAATTGTTGTTTGTTCATAGCTTCTCCTTTTTAATATTGAGAATAAATTCGACGGCTTTTTGAGCTTTGGCGGCGGCATAAACGATTAGCTTTTTATCGTTTTGCAACCGGGACAACCAAGAATTTATATAAGACGCTTGATTGTCGATAACCCTATGCTCAATATCACTTTCGGCACACAAGAAAGCGGCGCCCAACTCGGCGACTAATTCCTCTTCAGAATAGTCGTTATTGCCAAACAATAAGACGGATAATTAACAAGGCTCAATAATATGAGATTGATACCCCGGTAAACCCTTTTACTTACGAGATTTCTCGGGGTATTGTTAACACCCCGCCACGGCATACGCCACGGGATAACCCCATCTTCTAACTTTTGAATAATTTTTTCAGTTACGATTTGATAAACGTTTTTACTCGTTTTCATAGTTGCGCCCCATAAGTTTTTTGGTTAATGGATTAATTAGTTGGGGCGCCCGTCGGCGCCCCGGTTAGCCCGGTTACATAATCCGGGAAAAAGAAAGGATACGACCGCCGCTAAAGAGAATCTCTTTTTTAAACTCTTTAGCCTCGAGCGGAGAAAGATATTCAATTCCACAATCACCCCCGGGAAATTCGTACTTGATTTCCAAGAGTGGCTCGGACCTTTGAGTCTCCGCCTTGGTCTTGTCGTCCTCAATCGAGAAAAACCTAATCGTCTTTCCCATAGTTACGCCCCTTGTTTTGATTTATAATTTCCGTTAATTAAATGAGTAGCTCCCGAGTACCCATCGAAGGGTTACGGCTAAACCGCCCGGGAGTATGTATAAAAAATCAGTAATATAATTTTTATCCTATAAGAGTCTCTCTGTTTTGGCGCCCCGGCGCCCGTCTCATTCGTGGTATTTTATTTTGAGTCTCGACCGGATACGAAAGAGAGTTACTTGGTTTTGATTTTACTATCAAGACCCGTTTCAACTTAGCTCTTTCGTCGTCCTTTTCCCTGCTCTCGCAAGGGGTAGTCTGTAAAAGCACCAAACATTTATTTTAAAGACCGTCAAACTATCCGTCAATAAATTAACAATTAATTTTATACTTGTCAAGTATTTTTTTATTTTATTTATATTTTTTTAGTATCAATAAATAATATAAGCATTTGCTTTAATAATCGGTGTATATATTGACATCTTTAGAAAAAAGAAAAAACCTCTTTGTTAATATATAAGGTTGTTGTTTTTTCCCGTAGCCTACCGGTAAAAAAACATAAAAACGTCAAAAACAATTTTTTTGACGTTACGATATTGTTACGAAATAAATCCGGGCAAGTCGAGAAAGTGTTAATTTATTAAGAAAAATAAAGGGGTTGAGAGTTTGGTATTTGAGCACTTTACCGGATTAGGAATCCGGTGCTCTATCCTACTGAGCTACTGGGGCTTTTGATTAAAATATCTTAAAATGCCTTATTTTATTGGACTTTGAGTATCTAACCCCGAATTTTTGCTTACTGTAAAAAGTTGTCATAAATAGTAAAAACATTACTTTTTTGTTACGACTATGTTACGGTTTTTCGCTCATCTTGAATTTTAGCTATTATAATCTTTTTAATGTCCGACAAATCTTTTTCGATTTGCCTTAAGGACTTCGTCGCTTCTGAGCCGCTTATCGCCGAGCGAATAATTGCATAAGCAATTAATAAACCAATTATCAAACCGAGTAAAGAAAGTAAAAAAGAGCCAACGGTAGCGGCGTCGCTCATTTTCCACCCTTTCTCTTGTTAATTATTTAGACTCTTAAAAATTTTTATTATGTCCTCAAATTCTATCGTAAGGTCATTTAGCCATAAAAGTTTTTTCTTTTCGCTTGATAGTAAAAAATAATGATTGCCGTTTATCGCCCGACCATAATACCTTGACGAGTGGGGACAATCTTTCGGCGAGCCACAACGTATCATATAAGGAATAGGATTTTCTCCACTTTTAAAAATCGGAAACCAATTGCTCGCCGGAAAATGCCGGTGTCCCATAGCCATAATGTCGACGTCGGGAAATTGCTCTTTTAAAAATCTAATATGCTCGTGGTTTGGATTATAAATACTCGACCCCTTATAACTATGAGTAAGTCCAATTTTATATTCAACATCGTTAACTCTTAAATTTAGTTTTCCTAAACCATCAAAAAAAGTCGTTTTTTCTTTCAATAATTCTTTTATTGGAGAGTATCCGGACAGAGTTTCGTCAAAGGCAATGTCGTGGTTTCCCCAAGTTGTCGCTAAAAGTTTCCCGGTAGCAACCAACCTCTCGATTAAACTCCGTACGATTTTTAATTGGTCATTGGGCGGGATTTGCGAAAAAATTGCCTCGGTTGACCGAAACCGTCTAAAATTATCGGCAAGGTCGCCAACCGTTATTATATAGGCGTCTTTGTGCTCAATTATACCGTCGAGAACCTTGTCTACTTTATCGGGGTCAACGTAATAGCTCCCAAGGTGCCAATCCCCGGAAAAGACTAACATAATCCACTTGGACCGAGTCTTAACCACGGCGCTTTTTACCGTTTCAATCTTGAGAGCCTCACCATTAACCTCTCGATAGTGTTTAATTAGTTCAAACCATTTTTTATAATTCCATTCGACGCCCTCTCTAAATTTCTCGGGAAACTCTACTTTGGGCGTGGTATCTACGGTTGACATTATAAAGCCGGACTCTTGGACAAACCTTTTTCTTTTTTTATATTTATAAACTTGAAATCGTATTGAGTTAGGACTTATCCCTATTTCCTTGGCAATTTCGCCCCACGTTACCCCGTTTTCCTTTTCCTCTATTATTGACTCGATTAAGTCGTCTCTTAGTTTTTCCATTTTTAACCCCCTTGGTTTTCCATTTGATATTAAATTCTATTATGTCATTAACAAGTTTTTTGTTTTCTCTCAAAAACAATAATAGATTAGCGGCTAAACCGTCGACAAAGTCTTCTCGCATAGACTCGGGTATTACCTCTTGTAAGTTGGCGTGATTTAAAATGCCGTGTATAATTTCGTGCAATAATGTATGATACTTTGAGGCGTCGGGTTGCTTTTTGTTAATAAGAATTTTATCATAAAAAACTATTTGACCATAAATAGCGTCTTTATCATCCTTGCAAATATCATCGGGCGTATATTCTATTATAGGGTAGGAGTAAAAAGAAATCTTGGCTTTCATTTTACCCCCGGTACCAAGAAAACGGTATAAATCGACCATTAACAAAAAAAGGCATTATTGGTCGAAAATTTCCAAAATGGTTTTTGTGAAACGGGTGTTTGTGAGTACGTCGCCAAGCTAAATAAAGCCTACGCCTTTCTCGTCTCGGCAAGTGAACATAACGCCCTTTGGGTAATCCTAAAAAATCCCTTATTTTTTCGATAATTGCCATAACGCCCCCTTAAAGTTTTTTGATTATCGGCTAATTAATTATTTATCCGGTCTTTAATATCCCGTAACATTTCGAGAATTAAAGCCCGGTCTTTTTCATAGTTGGAGTATGGACACTCGAAGGTCTTGCCATTACCGTTTTTCTTGGCAAAAAAGGTAACAGTTAGCTCCCGAAACAAAACAAAAAGTTCTTTTAAAATAAAAATTCCCAAGGCAACAAGTGTAATTTCTTGGCTCAATAGTAACGCCCCCCTAAAAATTTTTGGTCCGGGAAAAATATAAGAGACGAGTCTTTTTATTTCATTTTTTTAGGAAAAGCCGTTAACTTATTCCCCATTTGTTCTTTAAATAGTTTTCGACTTTTAAAATTTCGGCGTCTGTCAATGCCCTCTTATAAACCAAAACCTCGCTAATCGAGCCTTGAAAACAATACGTCGAGCCAATTAAATTATAAGACGTAAAAAGACAAAACACCTCTCCATCGGCGCCGGCATTAATTCGGTTGTTTAGGGTATCATATACCGCTAATTGAGTTCCGTTTCGTCGAGCAATTAATGTCGTGGGGTTGGTACCGGTTTGTTTTACCGCAATTAAATAGTTTGTATTACTTACAATGGTATCTAACCAACGTCGCCGTTGATTGTAACCCGACTCTTGCCAAGGATAGCTTGAGCCGCCCATATAAAGCCGCCACGGAGTACCAACCGATGACGTATAATTCCCATCGCTAATCAAGGGCTTGGTGTTTGCCGATACCTCACTCGACGCTACAACAAAAACTGTCCTTGGTTGCGCCCCCCGTACTAAGCAAGACGTCCGGGTTAAATAGTCGTCTTGACCGTCTCCCCTTACCCCGGGTTTACCCCCAATCCCACTCTCAAAGTACTCGGGTTGATAATTCCCGTTTGATTGAGCAAGGTGAAAATTATTACCGCTTTTATCTCTCCATTCACTAACCTTACTATATTCATCAACTATTACCGTTTCGCCATCGTTGGCGTCAAGCCAAAGAACAAGGTCGTCAATACTATTAGGTTGGACGGAGGTACTTTCTAAAAATTCCACCGTGTAACCAACGGCGATTACCTCGATTTTATCGGTACCATAATAAACCGACTCAACGACATACTTACTCGGATAATTAGCGGGTCGGTCGCTATCGGTTGGACTTATTATATCCCCGACCTCAATGTCAAAATGGTTTTTGTTTAAGTAAAGCTTAACCTCAAAGGGTTTATGGCTCTTTTGAATAATAAGGCGCTCAAGATATTTTTGCGCCCATTCTTTTTGAAAAATAGTTTTTGCCTCGATTATAACCTTGCTTACACCAAAAACATTTTGAGAATCGGTCAAAATAGCCGACAAGTCGTCTTTAGAATTAACGTAATCAATATAACGGCTTTCCATTTGACTAATGTCGCTCGGAGTAACCTCGATTTGTTTATAACCGTCAAAATATTTTAAAATAAATTGATTGTAAACCTCGTTGTCCCGAATAGAGTAACGGGGCTTGTCAATGTAGTCGGCGACGGGAATCGTTACATAACTCGAACCAACCTTTTTGGTATAAATTGGATATTTTTTAAGCCGCCAATATCCGACTTGTTTATACAAGAGTAAATTCCACTCGTCGACTAAGGTCGAGATTATATCGCCGATTTTTTTATCCCCCAATATAGACAATTGAGGAATAGCGCCGGAAAACTCGTTGGTATAAATGGCGTCAAAATAAGCCGTAGCAATTGAGGTCTCTCCGATTTGCCTCAATAAATCCTCTATCATATCGCCGGGATTAAGAATAGTATTGGTTTGAGTCCGCCGAGATGACCACCAAGATTGTCCATAGGTACGCCCCGAGGTTATTTCGGGAATAAGAAAATCGGTTGCTCGGTCGACACCATCGACAAATATTTGAGCATAACACTCATTTAATTTAGCGTAAGCATTACCAAGGGCATAGCTTACCCCAAAAACAACCCTTAAGCTATTAAAGTAATCCGGGTCGGTTGTAGCAAGATTAATTTCAACGAGTCCCCCGGTCGTATAAGAATTTGAATAAATAATCCCGCTCGAATTAAAAACCGTTATATTTAAAGAGGTAGCGCTTACGTTAGTCCAATGGAAAACAATTTTCGCCCTAATAACATTATTTCTTTCTTCTACCAAATTTTCAAAGCCAAAATCTCTTAAATCCAAATCGTAATAAGTGCCGTTAATTTTTTCCACCTCAATACAAGTAGAGGTGTCCCCGTCGTTAATATTGGGTAAAAGATTTTGAGCGTAATGAGTACCGTAAATTGTCTTGGCTCTTTTGGTATAAACTCCGGTCGCAAGTTTCCAAGTCGAGTTTCCTCGCTCAATCCAATAACGACGGTAACCGTTTTCGTCGTAAGTATCATCTTTTTCCGCTCGGTCAATTTGGATATACCATTTATTACGTGGTAAGGCAATATAACCGCCGTCGACGGGATAATAAGTCGGGTTACCGGTCTCGTCGCAACGAATAACCTCGCCCTTGTTTAATTCGTGAGCGGCATAATAAAGGAAAGAATAATCCCGAGTAAATGCCGGTATCCTAAAACCTCGCCCGGCGTCCATAAACATAGTCGTAACGCTATTCGCCGAATTTTTGCCATAATGGATTGGGACGTAAATAGTAGTACCAAAATAAGATTTCACAATATTTAAAATTTTGTCAAGGTTAACCCGCTCATAAGGGACAATCTCGAAAATTAAATCCGTTTTCGTCGCCTCAAAATTGGTTATCCGATAAGTACCCATATTAAAGCAAGAGCTTAGGGCGTTTTGGTCTCCCGCCATTAAATAAACTTGTATGGTACCGCCGACATTTCGGGAATTTGTCCCCCAATTACTCAACCAAGTTCCGTTGTTAACCAATGCAATTTTAGAAAGCGATAAATAATAAATATTTCCCCGGGTTTCAAGGGAGGGTAAAAGGTTTTTTCTTATTCGACCATTGTACGAGTTACCATCGACAGTAACGGTACGAGTAGCGTACCGGGTAACGGTGCCATTGGTACGGGTAATTACGGCGAGGATAGTAAAATAACCACTTGTTAGTCCACTCGTAAAATTTGATGGCAAGACCAAACTCATTAGGACATCACCTCAAGCCTTATTTCCATTTCTACTATATTGTCAATTTCTTTGTAACGGAAATTTTCGTCAATTAAACGTACCGTTAGAGTTTCGTCGTGTAATTGTTTTTCATAAATCCAATAAGTATCATTATAAGTAAATCCGGTAACGGCGGGACTAAATGTCAATTGATAGCCATTAGGATTTAAAGAGGTAATGGTTTTTATTTCGGATATTCCATTTAACTTTAAAGCCAAATCGTTAACCACATTACCCAAATGAGGCGCAAAAACCCGATTATAATTATCAATCAATACCCCCGAGCCTTGAGCCGAAGTCCCATTAGACTCAAATATTATTTTGGGGTTAACGTGGACATATTTAAAAGAAAAAGCATTTTCTCTAAGCTTTGATTGATAAAGAAAAAATCGCCTTAAAGCCATCCCACCGGCATATAAATAATAAGACCTCACAAAGCTTTTTATTGGCAAATTATTGGACTTTAAAACAATAATATGTCTTATTGTATCACTATATTTAGAGTAGTATGTTTCTCCGCCGAGACTCTTGTTTATTTCGTCATTTCGATAATAGATATTTTCCTCAATAAAATAAGACCGGGGTACTCTGAGCTTTAACGAGTTGGTTACTTGAGTAAACTCATAATAATCATTTAAAGAACCACTTTTTAAATCTGCCATTATCGTTTCACCACCTTTTCAATTTTCCCCTCGTTTTGCAAGGTTTCGAGAGCCTTGTAGACCGCTCTTTCAATTTCGGTTACGACACCGGGATTTCCGGCTTTAATATCGTTATTGAAAGACAAGTAAATATTGTCTCCGCTTTTTACCGGGGTAATCCGCCCATCGTTTAAAGCCGTAATGGTTTTTTCGCCTAAAAGAGAGGTAGCCGAGCGATTAAGGACACTCTCGCCACTAAGCAATAAAGCCGGTACCTCATCGGGGCGAGAACCAAGATTTCCGACAATTCCGCCGGAGTGGAATTTAGAGGCGACAAAAGATTTAGCCGCCGCAAAAGCCGCCTTAGCCCCAAGTATTTTAATGGCGTCGCTAAATGCCGAGGCTCCAAAAGTAATGATAGCCTTTACACCTGAGGCGGCAATAGCCGCTAAAATCATACCCTCAATCGTATCTAAAATTGTAAGCAATATTGATTTTAAGGCATTTTTAGCACCCTCGGCACCCTTACCAAAATTCTCGCCAATAGACGTACCAATGTTTTTAAAGGACTCGGTTAAATCAACCTCAACCGCCTTTACCGGAATAACTATTTCCTTAACATTATAAGCAAATTTATTAAACCTTTCTTCAGCACCCGCCGTAAAAGTCTTGGTTTTTAATCCCAAATTGTCAATGGATTTCTCAATCTCTTGGGTTGAAGTGGTAAACTCGGGTACCGTGGTCGCTCCGAAAGTCTTAAACACTCCCGTAAAAGCGTCGGCAACGCCGGTAATTTTAGACTTAATCCCATCCACTATAGGCGAAATTGTCTCGCTCATCCCGTTTAGTCCGGTTTTTAAAACCTCGGTCGAGGCGTCCATACCGGTTTGGAAAAATCCGACCATATCCTCGGTAAACTTGGTTATGCCAAGTTTTTTATTGAGTCCTAAAAAGTCGAGATTTTCGGCGAGCCAATTAATACCCTCGGCTATCTTTTTCATTACCCAATTAACAGCATACCCAACGGCGCCAATTAATACCCGCCCGAAATCTTGAGCAAAATTCCCAATCCCGGCGAGGATTTCTTTAAACTTGTTAAAATCGGTTATGGCGGTATAAATCAAATAACCAAGCCCGGCAAGAGCGGCGCCAATAGCAAGAAACTTTAAAGCGACGAGACCGACTGGGGAAATAAGCGCCCCCACAACCATCAAAAGAGATTTACCTATTATAAAAACGTCTTTTAATGCACCGGCGACAAAAAAGCCCGCCTTACCTAAAGCACCCATCCCGGCAATAAGCCCCACGGAAACAACCGCTATTTCTCCGATTTGAGCAATAAGAGCCGAGTTTTTAGAAATCCAATCGGTAAATTTGTCAATTAATGGAGTTATTCTCGCTAAAAGCTTTTCGGCAACCGGTAAAAAAGCCTCTCCAAGAGTAACCATAATGTTGTCTAATCTTTCTTTTAATTGGTTTAATCTCATTTGGGGCGACCTTGCCATTTCCTCAAAAGCCTTTTGAGCGGCTCCGGCGGAGCCAACCATCCCCTCAACGTTTTGCCGGAGAGTGTCATAATTATTTGCCATAATCAAGACGGCGTTAGCCGCCTCTTTTTCGGGGATAAGCTTTCTAATAGCGTCCAAAGACATACCTTGGAATTGTTTAACAACGTCGAGCAAAGGTAGCATATTGCCGGCGGTGTCCTTGGTTTTAATTCCAAGCTCGTCCATTCTCTTTGCCGCCTCGGGGGTCGGTGCCGCCAAAGCGTAAATGGCACCCTTAAGAGCGGTAGCGCTTTCCGACGTAGAAATACCTTGAACAGTTGTTAGCGCCATAGCCGCCCCGACCTCTTCGAGAGAAACCTTAGCCGCCGTAGCCGCCGGTAACACTTGACCAATCGAAGCGGCTAACTCGGGCAAAGTAGTTTTTCCATACTTAACAGTTTGAAACAAAATATCAGATACCTTAGTGGCGTTTTTTGCCTCTAATTTATAAGAATTAAGAATTGAGGTAACTACGTCCGCCGTCTCTCCAACATCGGCTAACCCGGCGGTTGAGAGTTTAAGAGACGCTCGTAAAACCTCGCTCGAGTCAGCAATATTTCTAAAACCGGCACTTACAATATTATATTGAGCCTTAGCAATTGTCTCTTTTTGTTTACCAAACTCAACCGATAGCGTTTTAACTTGTTTAGTAAGATTAGGGACGGTGTCTTTGGAAACGTTATCCATTAACGAGGTAATTTCTCGAATAGATTGGTCGACCTCGGCAAATCTCTTAACAGCGGCAAGTCCAATCCCGGAAAAAGCCGCCGTCGCTATAGCACCTACCTTAGCAATCTTTAAGCCGAGATTACTTACGCTCGACCCAAGAGAGGACATTTTTGTATTAAAATCGGTAAGGTCAGCTCCGACCCTAACCGTCAAAGCCTCGGTTAACATTAAGAACGCCCCCTAAAGCATTAATTTTTAAGTGTTATCAACAACAAGGTCTTGAAATTGACCGACAAAAGCCACGTTATCGGTATTTTGAATACCCTCGCCGGACATCAAAGCGGTGGTCGTCGTGTATGTATTACCATTACAAATAAAAGACCCACTCTTTCGGTAGACCACAAACTTAATGGTATAACCGGCGTCTTTTCTAATGGTCTTATCAAAACGCTTTATTTCTTGTTTTACCTTAATACTTTCTTTTGCCATACCAAACACCCCTTTTTATTTTTGATTTTGGTTTTTGTTTTTTAACCTATAAAAAGCAATCCAAAGCCGTTGCTCCGTGGGGTCGAGTTTACGAAATTGCTCAAACGTCCAACCGTGATTAGCGCAAATTTCAAAGAGGACGTAGAGGGTATTTAAACCCCCTACGTTATCTAAAAATTTCCCTCAACCTCTCTAATATTCGCCTCGTCAAGTCCCGAAATCTTTTGGATGGCAACGCCCAATCTATTAAGGTCTCCAATATTCAAACCATAGTCGGTCATTTCCTTTAATAACGCCTCGTAATATTCTCTCGGCTTTTGGCTTTTAAGCTCCGAGTCGGTCTCAAACTCCATACCATCTACTATAGAGTCCGCTATCATTTTTACGGTTTGTAAAATTTGAATTTTAGTAACCTCTTTTTTATATTCCGGGTTTTTAAAGTCGTAGACCGGGGTAGCGACCCCATCGGAATCTCTAATAATTTTCCCCTTACCGTCCCGGACATACGCCTTAATAGGCGGTGTCGGAGTCGGTAACATTTCCTCAGTTTCTAAAGACCAAACCACGGAGACGGGTTTAAGAGTTACCTTGCCCCCACAAATTTCGACGACAATGGTTTTTGGGGTATTGCTTGCGCCTTTGATTTTCATATTTAAGCCCTCGTAATTTTAAAATAAAATTAGTTATACACAAAAAACACAAAACGACTCCCAAATATTCAGTACCGATATTAATCACTTTAAACACCTCTTAACTTGCGGCAACTGTAACGGCGAAAGCCTTACCGGAAACCGAAAGAGTATCATATTCCTCGCCCTCTTTAAATTCGATTTTCTCATAGGCGAATTTACTAATCCTAATCACCTCAACGGGTGAACCGGTACTCGGGTCGCTAACCTCAAATTCAATATCAACGGTATAGACCTCGCTATCGGCGTTAGTGGATTGCCAAGTCGAGCCTCCGGTACCTTGCTTTTTAAGCGCTTCGTAAACGGTCGGGGTGGCACTCCCCAATAAACCCGAATATTTTATTGAGAAACTTACGTCGACCATTGTTTCGTTTCCCTCACGGATAAGAGCAAGAGAGCCTCTATCCATAATCGGGTTAATTTCCCGGGACTCGCTAAAAGACAAATCCCCCTCATCCGCTACAATCTCCAAGGTTTTTGGAGTGGTAGGCGTCCCATCCTTTAACGTGATAACCGCATCTTTTAAATTGTAAATCATAGAAAACACCCCCATTAAGTTTTTAGTTTAGACAAAATAAATTAATTGTAACATTTACTTGATTATATTCCCCCTCAAAACCGATAAATTGCTCACTTATCGAGCGCACCCTTAGGGTCGTAATAACCTCATCCCTCTCATCATAAACATAAATCGGATTTAAGGTAAAACCGTTATAAATATCCCGGGCAATATCAAAAACCCCGTTAGAGTTTCCGCTCTTATCAAAGACTCCAAAATCAACCACAACGTCGGCGTCGGTTGTTAGGTTTGACCGTTTAATCTCGTTGTAGTTTTGACTCGCTACGGTTAGGCGTATAAACGAGGTTTTCCCCTCGGTCGGGAGCTTAGTACCCGGGTAAATAATAAAATAAGACCCCAAATAAGTTTTGGTATGTTTTTCAATCGCTTTTTTTATTAAGTCAAACATAATTGCGCCCCGCTATTTTATTCCTTTTCTTTCTTGCCCAAAATCTCGGGTTACACCGAGCAACGGACAATCAAACATTATTTTAGAAATTTGGACAATTCTACCACAATCCCGGTCAATCATTACCCAAACCCTTTTTTCGGGATTAAAATATTGAACAAATCTTGATTTTTTCGCTCGGTCGTCCATAGTTTTGCCCCCGTTTTTTTAACGATTGAGAGAAATACTCTCTTTCGTTAGCTTGTCTAAAACCTCTTTCGATAGTTTGCCGCTCAATTCCGCCATACTAAGCCTAACCATCCCTAACGGCGAGCGTTTCGAGCTACCATACTCGAGGTATTTTACATAAATAACGCCGTTTCTAATTTCGATAAAAGGTTTATATATGTCAAAATTTTCGGAAAATGAACCCTTGGATTTTCCCTCGGTAATTGCCTTGGCGTCCTTACCGCTTACCGTATGGGGGACGCCTTTTTTGTCGAGATAAATATACCATCCCGCCCGACTCCGTCCGGTGTCGACCGGATTTTTCTCGATAATCTTCACAATTAAGTCAATGGTAATATGCCTAAGAGCGTCCGGTATTTTATCTCTTTGGACACTCTTAAGATAATTATTAACCCATTTCTCAAATTTTTTAGACTCAATCTCGATTTTCGTTTTCACTTTCGACGTCTCTCTCTTTCTTTTTCCGGATTTTCTTTTTGGATTTGTCGGTCAAAGTCAAATCAATTTCTTTAACCATTTCGATAAGCTTATCGGCTTTTTCCTCGACTTTCTCTAAAGAGTCCCGGTCGATTTGCGCCTTTATCTCGCCGTATCTTATCAACTCGTCGGTTAACTCTTGCCAATTCGAGACCCGGACGCCGTCCCATTCGTTATTATGCTCGGCGGCAAAGCATACCGAGAAACCGCCGGCGTTAGTGAACTCGACCAAGTTTGTTATATGGTCGTCGACAAGTATGTCCCCGGGGACAAGATATTTTTTCTCAACGAAATAAACCGGGTATCTTAATCCGTGCTTGGCGAGCCAATACCGGGTAAATTGTCGGTTTTGCCGGTATTGATGGCTTACAAATTTGATTTCGTAATACTCCGAC
>LNGC01000005.1 GCA_001587715.1 Candidatus Methanofastidiosum methylothiophilum
GATAATTGATATGGAGCTTGAAAATCACCCATTACAATATTTTATTGATAAATATCATCCTGATTTGATTGGGATTTCCATGTCAGCAACAGAGCACAACGAAGGATTGCGTCTTGCAAAAATTGCAAAAGAAAATAACATCACAACTGTAATCGGTGGCTACCATCCGACAGCAATATCCGATGAATTACTAGCAAATCCCCACATAGACATGATTGTAAGGGGGGAAGGCGAACTCACAATGAAGGAACTTGTGCAAAAAGGAAGTCCTGAAGGTGTTCATGGAATATCATATAAGAAAGAAGGCCGCATCATAGACAATCCCGACAGACAAATAATAAAGGATTTGGATTTGTTACCTTTCCCAAAAAGACCTCTTAGAAAACATCGTTACAAAGCTCAAGAGAATAAAGAAGGTAGAGAAAGAGACGTAATTACAATGTCAAGAGGGTGCTACGCCGACTGTAGTTTTTGCTGTGAACCATACATGAGCAGGGGCAAGGTGAGATTTAGGTCCCCTGAGAATATCATGGAAGAGATACTTGAAATTGTTTCATTCCACAAAGGGAAACCTTTACGTATTTTTGTAACAGACCCTAATTTCATATGCGATTCTAGAAGAATTGATAGATTATGTGATCTATTACAAGAGCATAAATTAGACATAATTTTTTCTGTCATGACAAGAGTTGATAGCGTTGTAGAAAATCCGGGGCTTGTCAAAAAAATGTGTGATAGCGGTTTCCTTCATTATGAAATGGGATTTGAGAGCCCAAATCTAAATGATTTGAATTGTGTAAACAAGAACATATCCCTTGATAATCAACAGAATGCCGTTAAGATATTGAGGGATAATGGTGCAGAAGCCACTGGAACTTTTATAATCGGACTCCCTGGTCAGAGCGAAGAAGACATAAAACAGTTCCCAGCATATGCCAAAAAGATAGGGCTTTTGAACTGTGCATTTGGTATTGCAACACCATTCCCAAAAACAGAATTTTATGATAATTTAGAAAAAGATGGCCTAATCTTTGAAGAGGACTGGACTAAATATGATGAAATGCATTCTGTATTTCACGTAAATTCATTAACTCCAGAGAAACTGGAATATTTGCAAACATACTGCATGCTAAGATTCTGGACTTTAGATGTTTTACTGGACAAGGCCAAAGTTATACAGTTAAAAACTGGGCAAAAAAAGAAGTTAAATGTTTTTGTTCATGACCTTCTATCAAAGCTAGAATTTCTCAACAATGCAGGTCACGACCTAAGAAAAGAGAAAATGGTAGAGCACTCTGAAATATTCTTGGATGCCATTATAGACGCTGAAAAAGATCAATGCAATAAAGTATTCATGGACGAGGCCATAGAGATGTCAAAGCTATTGAGAATTTTAGGGCCTCAAGTTATACAAGTTAGTTTAAAATACGATGACAAATCGGCAAGTTATATCTTTAAAACATCGAGCAAAAAAGTAGAGCACATAAAAACTAGTTCTGAGAAGCAGGAGTATGCCACAATAGACATTAATGTTGATCTAAGGGAAATGATGATTTCTTTAGACAATTATTCCATGTTCAGCGCATCAAAAAATATTTCGTTGCTTAAGCAGGTGCGTAATACCAAAGGTGTATTCAATCTATTTAGATTAACTTTTGCACTGACAACTGTTTTGGGTTTTTCCTATCTAGAAAACAAAGTGAGACGTAAATAATGGGGTCAATTAATAGGATTCATGAGACCTACACTCTGATAAAAAAATTATCACATATAAACGGGGCAGATGTAAATGAGACGCTCTTGGACCGCACAATGTTTGCTATTGAAAAACTACCCCCACTGGGCAAAGAGTACTGGTGGTTTCTTTTTTTTGGAGAGGACGGCGAAAGACCTGTACAAATCACGCTTCTCATATTTAGAAAACATGGAAAAAAAATGCTGTTCAATAATAAAGAGATGAAGTTCAATGAATTGAGCGAGGATGAAGTCCTAGCTGTTACCTCTGGCTGGATATACGATGGTGATGAGCTACATAAAATAGCTGACACTAATGCAATTGCGTTACTTCAGAAAGACAAAATTATTTCTGAAATTTCTGGCAGTGAAATGGTATTCAGCGGTTCCTATCCAAACTATCTAATGACCCTAGGGGATTTGATCAATCTAAAAATGAAAAATGGAAACTTCATTGAAACTAAAGATGCGTATGGTGTGTTTCTCCCTCCTTTGGGCATGGGCTGGGTAGATGTATTTTCAGAAGCCAGCGGCAGAGTACTTGGAAAAAAATTCAAAGGGACTGCGCACCTCCAGAAAGTAGTTGGCGTTGCGCCATTTGGACCTTTTCACTGGGCGAGGATTGTTTTCAAGAATCATTCAGTCTTTTCATTTTTCTGCCTTAAGATGGGAAAAGATTCACATACATTTCTCCACAAATCTATAAAATTCTTTGACACGAAAAATCAGATCACAATAAGATTGAATAATCCAAAACTAGACGTGTCAAGAATCGGTGACAATTGGGTTATTGAGGGCGTAGAAAAGAACAAACATGTAAAGGCTGTTTTAGAGATATATGCAACTAATAGGTATGACATGAAAGGTGGCGGCTCTCAAGTTTATATCCAATATGCAGTAATCCCTAAAGAACTCACCATAAAAGACGATAACAATACATTTACTTTAAACGATCTGGGCGAAGGGGTAGGGACAATTGAAGATGCATACTGGTAGGGGCCAGATACTACTAGAGGTCGTGATTGTATAAAAAGAGATGAAACACTTTCCTATAACTATAATCCTATTAATAAATTCCTAGATCTTTCATAATAGTCTCTATTTCTTCCTTTAATGCGGGAAACTCTTCTTTTACCACAAGCCATACCCTGAATAAATTTATTTCAGAGTAACCATGCACGATTTTATCCCTTAAGCCTGCAATATCTTTCCAAGGTATATCATTATACTTTGACTTTATTTCTTTAGGAATGGATTTCGAAGCTTCCCCGACTATCTCTAAGCATCTAATTACGGCAAAATTAGTTCTCTCATCTGCTTTGAAATCTTCATAAGTCAGATTTTCAATGAAATAATTTGCTTTTTCTATATTTTCTAACATATCTTTTAGATATAGTGTATAATCCCTTTTCAAATATAGATCACTTCTTTTAGAATAGTTTCTTTGAGTTCTTTTCGTATATCTTCTTTTGGAACTAAATCCACCCTAATTCCTAATAATTCGGTTAGATAATTCTCTGCTTTTATTACGCCTAAAAGACTAACAGGCTCTTCAAATTCAACAATAAGATCTATATCACTTTTTTCTTTAGCAGTATTTTTGGCATACGATCCAAAGATTCCTATATTTTTAATCTTATATTCTCTGAGAAGTTCTTCCTTCTCCTTTTCTATTATTTTTTCAATATCTTCAACATTTTTCATTAGATATATTTTAATTATACTATTATTTAAATCTGTGCCAATTGAAATTAATAATACTAAAAGAATATTAGAGGAACTTTAATTTTCTAAGCAAAGATCTATATCTTCTTTTATGTTTTCCATCGCTTCTTCAATTGACTCTCCATAGGAGTGGCAACCTTTTAGTTGAGGGCAGCTAACTATATAGACACCGTCTTCATCCATCTCAATAATAATTGGAAGATGTAGTTTTTCCAGAGTATCACCTATTCCGTATTTTTTACTATAGATATAAACTTTTCTAATATGTTATTTATTACTTTTAGCCAGTGTTAACAGTAAAAACTCCAAAGATTTCTTAAGAAGTATTTACATTGATAAGCAATAAATGCGAAAGCTTTAAATACTATTACCTATTAATGATAATGATACTAGATAACAGCTTATACATATATATGCCGGAAACTGATAATTATTAATCATAGGTAGGTAATTTATGAAAAGCATAACGATTAAGGGAATCCCGGATGATCTCTACTTCAAACTCATCGAGTGGAAAGGCCGAATGAAGGCGGAGAACTGGGAGGATTTTTTGGAAAAAATGGTAAAGATGCTGGAGGAGAGCTAAAAATGAGTGTTTCAATTTTTGAAATTGTAGAAAAATCGTTTCATGATAATGTTTTTATATCGTTTCACATTAGGGAGGTATTAGCTTGAGATATTATGAGCCAAAAATTGGTTTAAATTATGATGAAATCAAGAGAATTGATTATATGGATGATACTGTTAGGAATCGAAATATTATGATAAAAAAACTGATCATTTCAAAAAAGGAGGTAGATTTCTTTGAATAAGAAGATATTGAGTTTTATATTTGGATCATTAATGATGTTTAGTTTGTTTGGGGCGATTGAGTTTCAGGAGGTAGCTGCGGCAAGCATGGCTGTTAATATTACAACCAACGCTAACACATATACTCAACCTTACTTTAATAGCGGTAGCATGCCCATGAGGCTTAAATTTAATATTATTGTTACGGGAACAGTAACTCCCACTTGGACAAATCTGCAAATACAGGCTCCTGCTAATTATGTTTTAGCCGCTGAAGGACTTCAACCAGCACCATCAGGGTTTACCATTGACTACGCAACAAGTACTGCCGATGGAGTTGCTGCCGCAGCTTTAATGGCTTATACATGTTCAATCACTTCAGCTGGGACCTATACTATTTTCCTTGATCTAGTTTCTTGTACGGCCGCACCAGGATCTCATACTTGGACAGTAACACCAACTGGCGGTGGACTTGCAGTTGCCACACCTTCAACAGTCGTTGACAATACCGCACCTACATTTGATGTTACGTATATTAAGACACCTCGAGTAAGTGCAGTTGCACCATCAACACCAGCAATGCTAGGAACAGGAACAGTTACTATCAGAGTTCAAGCAAACGAACCAATGCTTGTAGCACCCACAATACAGGTTCAACAACCTGGATTAGCTATGACTCCAGCTTCATCGATTACTCCGCAATCGGGCAGTTATCCTGATACTGTTGTAACTTGTACATATAGCATAACAAGTTCTGGTGGTGTAAACGATGGTTTAGCTCAAGTTACTATCACTGCAAAAGATCGTGCCGGAAATTCAGGATCTACAATTAATTCTATAGTAGTTGTACCTACAAATGACGGCCCAACTTTCATTGTCGATTCACAAACTAATAAACCAACACTTATGTCCCCAAATGATGGATTTGCCTCTACTAATAATACCGTTACTTTTAGCTGGAATAGAATAACTGAAGGAGCTAATAATCCAGTTACATATACATTACAATATTCTCAAAGTTCTACTTTCTCCTCAGGAATAACTACTGTTTCTGGACCATTTGATGATAGTGTCGGTCCACCATCTACTTATTTAGGTGGTGGAACAGGCTGGACAGCCGGCCCAGGTGTTTTGATAAACTACCAAGCAACAGGTCTTGCAGCAGGTACATGGTATTGGAGAGTAGCAGCAACGGATAGTTTAGGTAATACCATAAGTCCTTTAAGTTTACTAACTCCACGAAGCTTTACAATAACTTCCTCCGATACAACTCCCCCAAACTTTAGGGTGCTTTATCAAAAAACACCTAAAATTGACTATAATGTTACACCAGATGTATTAGGGAGCGGTGCTTTATCTATTAAAATTCATGCATCAGAAACTCTTAAAAGGAATCCAACTGTTCAAATAAGACTTCATAATCAAACAACTTGGACAACACTTTCTGTAACACCTACAACCCCTGCATCCATATACACTGCTTCTTACACAATACCAACAGGTACAACTAACAATGGATTTGCCCAGATATCTATATCTGGTGAAGATCTTCAGGGAAATGTAGGATCTGATATAAATGCTTCAAGATGGTACGGAATTCACAATACCTCACCTTACCCAACTTCAGAAGAGGATTCAGACGGTCCAAGTTTTTATGTAAGTACTACAACAGATACTCCAAGTTTATACAAACCAGACAATGGTTATGTAATACCTAACAATAGAAATGAAGCTAACTTTACATTTTACAAAATATCTGATTTAACAGCTGAAAGACCATCTGACCTTGGACAAAACAACTGTATTACTTATCATATACAATATTCTACTTCATCTACATTTACAACTAACGTAGTCACTCAAAGCGTAGATATTAACGAAGCTGCTACAACTATTCATTTTTGTGAACCTTTAAAGAGTCCAACGACATACAATAACTGGGATATTACATGGACTGGAAAACCTGTTGGATTTGATAATCTTAGAAGACACAGATCTCAAGCTCTATCAAATGGAACATGGTATTGGAGAACATGGGCTACAGATAAACTAGGAAATCAAAGTCCCTATTCAGAAACAAGAAGCTTTATAGTTTCTTCCACCGTTCCTAACTTGATATCCCCTTCGGATTTATCACTACTTAATTTCAATAATCCAGTTCTTAGATGGCAAAAAGTGCCTTCTGGAACGTTTTATAATATACGCTTATCTAGAGGGGATACAAACTTTTTAGATTATACCCTGTACCCTGATAAAATTGCTGTAAATGGATTCACTAATGCATCTTTACCAAATATATATGAATACAATGTTTCATTTAACACTCCACCAACCCCACCTATAGGCCGTTTAGAAGACGGTATTTGGTATTGGAAAGTAGCATCAAGTCTTGACACTACAATATATTCGGAAACTTGGAGATTTACAGTTGACACAACAGGTCCACCAGCACCAAATTTACTTACTTTGACAAATGGACAGGTGAGCCAGAATAAAAGGCCAACTTTTACATGGTCTGCAGTTACTGACACAAATGATCTCTCTAACCCAGTTAGGTATTATATCCAAATATCGGGAGATCCAACTTTTCCGGGAACACCAGGTTCAACTTGGCCAGCTACTTATGGGTCATGGAAAACTATAACCTATATGAGGGGTCCCCTAACAACCCCTTCATTTGTTCCAACTTCAGATTTTCCTGAGACATTATTGACTGATCCAGGTGCTGCGTACTATTGGAGAGTGTATGCAGTAGATTCGGCTCTTAATGTTGGAACTAACTCTGTTACTAGAAATTTCCGTGTCAGCACTTCTCCGCCTTTATATTGGGGAGATCTTCCAGCGGGTAATGATTCTATATGTGATACACCATGGCCAACTGGATGTCTCACAGGAGAAGATCCAAAAAGAGATCAATTAGCTCTTGCGCTTAGATCACCATCAAATGGATTTACTCTTAACTCAAGAAATCCACAACTTGAATGGAGACATTCTAGATGTGACTGTGTTGTAAAAGAGATATCAAGCTACATAATCGAGTATTCAACAGACATCACTTTCCCACCCGAAAAAACAACAGATGTATCAGGAGTATTCCAAGTCTTAGGTATTAATGTTGACAACAATCTTTTTGTCAACATGGGATACACAATCCAGACACCACTATTTAATGGAACATACTTCTGGAGAGTCTGCTCAGTAGATACTGCAGGAAACAGGACACAGTTCACAGCTCCCTGGAGTTTCACAGTCAACGTTCCAAATAACGAACAGCCAGCATCACAGTGCTCTGCAACAGTACCTTGTCCATCCGGATTTACTTGTCAGAATGGGGCATGTGTAGCAGTATCTTACTCACCAGGTAACCTAACCCTAACAGTCCAAAATGCGGCCGGAACAGCAATATCCGGTGCTACAGTCACAGTCGATGGTGTTGCACAGACAACTGACGCTTCAGGACAGGTAACATACACTGCACTTTCAGGAGGCTCGCACACTATAAATAACATCACAGCCTCTGGATATATCGACTACGGAACAAGCACAGTTCTCATCAATGGAAACACATCGCAGACTATAACTATGACAGTACCAGGTACTGAAGGTTATATCTGGGGAACAATTTACTTTGATGCAGTAGGCACAGCAGCACCAAATGTCTTGATAGACATATACAACCAGTCCACAGATGTAAAGGTCGATAGCAGACTTACAAACAGCGAAGGAAAGTTCCAGTCTTCACCACTACCATCCACAGGCACATACTACGCAAAGATCCCGGCATATGAAAAAGAGCTAAGGGATTTACAGCCGACATCACTTACAACTGGGGAAAAGATAGTAATCCTTGAGACAAAGGGTACAGTCACTGGAATAGTACAAGACGACACTGGACAAATTGTATCCGCTGCAACTGTGGTATTGAAAAAATATCCAGGTGAAGCATTTGTTGACACAAAGACAACAAACTCAATTGGCCAATTCTCATTTGATGCACTACCAGGAACTTATGTTGTAACAATTTCAAAGGCAGGATACGATGCATACACATCATCATCCTTCAGCGTACAATCAAAACAGACTGTGAACTTGCAATCTGTCCTTGGAAACATCGTCTTAAATGCAATAAGAGGAACATTGACGGTATCTGTTAAGGATGACAAGGGAGCTACAATCAACACAGCCACTGTAACAATCAGGTCAAGTGCAGGTGCAGTAGTTAGATCAATTACAACATCCGGCGGTACAGGATCAACTCAACTTGCGCCAGGCGCTTACAGGGTATCTGCAGTATCCAGTGGATTTGCAGAAAGCTTACAGCAGACAACAAACATCACTTCGAATCAGACATCTTCAGTGTCAATCACACTAGCACCAGCAACTGGCTCAATTAGGGTCGTTGCAAAGGATGCAAGCGGTGCAGCACTTGCAGGAGCAAGCGTCTATGTTGACGGCTCTCTATCTGGAATAACTGACTCTAACGGAGAGTTACTTGTCACAGGACTTAAGCTAGGAACACACACAGTAAGGATTACAAAAGGTGGGTACACCACAGTTGAAGAGCAGGTGACATCTGGAGAATCAACAGTAGTCGTTGACACAGCACTTCCAAAGAACAACTTGATGCTATACCTCGGAATAGGCCTTGGATTATTAATAATCGGAGGCGCAGTATACTTCCTTAAATTCGCAAAAAAGGGAACAGGACCAAGAAGACCACCAATGCCAAGCGGACCAGCCCTACCAGGAAGACCAGGCACACCAAAGCTTAGACCTCACAGGCACAAAGGCGGACTGCCACCATCATCCATTAGAGTCAAGAAAAAGAATCTTTAAATTTAATTTTTTTAATCTTTTTCTTCTTTTCTTATAAAAAGTATATTCACTATTAGTCTCTTAAAATTAGATTTATAAAATACATTCCATTTTCAATAGAGTGATACAAATCTCAAAAGATAATAGGAACTCTCTTCTAAACTCAAGATTAAATTACAATTTAGAAAATTATTTCTTTTTTATTTTATCTATCCTTAATCGAAACTGTTAAATTATTATGGCCCTATCTTAAAATAGATGCCGACTAAGAGGGATATAACAATGGAGATAAAGCTCCTTGAAAGAAGCTATTCAAGGGGTGAGATATCCTGGGAAGAGCTTATTTCACGAAAAAGGGATTTATTTGTCCAAAGAAGTGCAATCCCTAAAAGAGATCATCCAAAGAGAAAAAAAGAGCCAGAGATTGATCTGTCAAACAAGAATAATGGCCTTATAGCACTTTTTGTCCTTACTGTAATCGTGTTATTGACCTTTTTCTTTGTTTCAGGTTCCGTGTAGTTTTGGAGAGGTGGATCATGCGTAAACTATTTCCCGTTATAATAATTGTAATGCTGATTTCTTTTGTACTAATAACTTCAAAGATTTTTGACATACTGCCCAAAGGTAGCAGTGCACTGCCGATTTTATTGGTATTGGAGCTAATTTTGATTTTAATGGCTGCCCTTTATTACCTGGGATTTAGATTCTCATCAAAAAACTTTGGGGCAGTTCTATCGTTTGGACTTATCGGGGCGTTAGTTGTCTATGTATTCTATTCATTTAAGCTCTACTCCACACCCGTTCTTTCTATAATGGTGATAGGAGCTTTGCTTGCTTCTGTCATGCTATTATGGCCTGCAAAGGACAAGTCGGTGAGGTACTATGCCGGCGTTGGAGTTTTAGGTGTTCTTGGAGGGACGCTGATATACTATAGATTTAGGGATCTTTCCTGGATTTCAATATTACTGGGGATAATGACGGCAGTTTTAATAATATCATTATCATTACTTTTGGAGGAGGAAGATGAAAAGATCGCATCTTAGTTTACTTTTCCTTTCTACACTACTCGGTGCTTTTTTTAGGCTCTATAGGCTTAATGCCGATTATGTCTGGTTTAACGACACCTTCTTTAGATTGACACCTGCGCTTGAAATACTGAAAGGAGTACCTGTGAAGTTTGCCCCAAGCATGATAGGTGCAACTGGAGTAGGTCTTGTTTCATTCTTATTTTCAGAGGATTTATTTTCAGTAGCTCTGGTAGTCTGTTTTGCTGGAATAGCATGCATACCACTTTCCTATTATTTTGTGTTAAGGCTTACAAAAGATGAAAGGATAGCTGCTTTAACTGCTTTATTTGTATCAATAAATCCGACACTAGTTGCCCTCTCCAAAGTTCTTTTGTGGGATATATTTGTGCTATTATTCTTCTTAACTTCCGGGATAATCTATCTGTCATTTAAGGAGAAGGAAACACTTCCAAAGGGGTTCTTGCTTGCAATTTCCCTCTTCCTTCTATTTACATTTAAATTACCAAACATTCTCTATGCACTTGTTTTCTACTTCTTTCTTTTCTATAAGTACAGATTTTCTATTAATAAGAGTAAAAATCTATTGGCATCCCTCCTAGCTTATATTTTCCTGATGGCATTGTTTTTCTATAGTTTCCCCGATGCTTTGGACACTTTTACTAGAGGGGGAGGCCCGAACTTTTTTATAAAAGAGAGTTATGTTTCTTTATTAGTTGCAACTTTGAAGACGTTGTTATCGCCATTGGCATCGCCAAAGACAAGTATGGCGTTTCACTTTGATATCGGAATTGATATTTTCTTTATCATGGGTCTTCTAGCACTGATCCCAATAGCTTTCTACTTTAAGAGTATCAAAAAAATTGAGGATTTCTTCCCATTATCGTCTGTTCTGATTATCTCCCTGTTCTTTATTAACTTCAGTGGCTGGTCCCACAGATACATAGTTGTCCCGCTTTTTTTGATGCTAGTTTTTGTTTCATATGGCATAATCAAGATAATGGAGAAGGAGAGGGGATTTGCATTTTTGATTGTTGCAGTTTGCTTTTTATCCTCTTTTGGGCCTCTAATATCCCTGACAGGAGAATGGGGTGAGTCCAAATCCCTTGCAGCAAATCATGTTGCAACACCACTTTCTCTGTTCAACAAAACAAGTGAATTAATTGATTTGAATAATGTTGAGATTGTTGTTTCTTCATATGGCAGAGTATTTACGTATTACAAGCTAAAGGGTGAAATAGATGGCGAAATAGTTGATTTTTATTCAGTTGAAAAGGAGGAAATGCTCGATATTACAAATAATGGCATTTTTGAAGGAAAGAGGGTCTGGTATATCGAGGGGTGGCCAGATGTATTTGTTTTTGAGGGAAAGGATACAATTGTTTATAGGGAAAATATCGAATCGGAATTTGTTTTGAAGAATATATACACTTCTAAAGAGAAAATATATGTTTTTGATAGAGAGTACCCCCCACTAATAATATATGAACTTTATAAGAAATAACTCAATATGGAAAAAAATAGGGAAAATAGGTAAATTTTTTTCTTTTCCCTATTTATTTGCGAATTTCTTAAAAATATCTCGAAAACTTTATATATAATGAGTATTATACACCATTGGAGATAATTATGAGGGCTAAATTTGCAATTGGGCTTATTGTATTTGTGATGGCAGTAGCAACAGTTAGTGTATCTGCGGAGTATCCTTCAGTTGTTGATGGCGACAGTGGACCTAACGTACCGGGGCCAACTAAGACTGTAGGGTGCAACTATGCATTTGTTGTAAATGCTCCACTTGGGACATATCAATCTGTACAAGTGGTAATCGGTGGAGTGGCTTATGATATGATCTTTGACAATAGTGCATGGAGGGCAGAGATTTGCGTATCCCCAGGTCAGACTTACTTTTACCGCCTAACAACAAGACATGGTTTAAAATTTGAGAGCGGTGTACAAAAAATATAAGCTGATCAAATGAATAAATTATTTTTATTTGTATATCTAGCGATTTGTTTAGTGCTGACTCTATACGTTTCAGTTGGTGTTTATTTCATCATACCGTTATTGTTTCAAGACATGATTCTAATAGGCCAGAACATAGCTTCATTATTTGCCTTGATATCTTACGTTTTTCTTGGAATTAATTTACTTAAAAACAGATATAATGGAATAGCTTTTTCTCTTTCTTTGACTGCCTTCGTGTTGGCCATATCTATAGCTGAGCAATCAAGAACTTTTTTATTAGAGATGATAAAGCAGCTCGGACTTCCATTTATAATGACCTTAATAATATTCTGGAATCATAAGTCCAATATTTCGGGAGACATAATCCTAAAGGAAGCCACACTTGCCGCTGTATTGTGGCTAGGTCTTAGGCTTTTAAGATTTGAAAATATTTATAATATTTTAATATCGCTTGCCCTATTTGGTATGGCCTATTATCTTTTAGAGATGATTCACCCTTTGTCAGAGGAAGCAAAACACGAATCCTAAATATTATAAAATATTTAAAATATGAAAAAGACAGTATAGTTGAGGAAAATGATAGGTATAGTTCTTGCAGGAGGATTTGCAACAAGGATGAGACCGCTTACTTATAGTAAGCCCCTTTTACCATTAGGAGACAAACCCTGCATTGAACATGTATGCGGTAAGCTATCTGAGATAAAAGATTTGGATAAAATTTACATTACAACTTCAAGACTATTCGAAGAAGATTATATGAGATGGTTAGATTCCTCAGAGTTAGGTGAAAAATTTCAAATATTTATTGAGTCTGCTAGATCTGAAACAGAGAAGTTAGGGGCATTGAAAGCCATATTATACTTAATATATAAAGAGGAAATAAAGGATGACATGCTGATCTGTGCGGGAGACAACTACTTTGACTTTTCAATTATGCGTTTAGTAGAGACATATAAAAAATCAAATTCGTTGACCGTTGGATTATACGACTTAAACGATAAAGAGAAGGTCAAACTTTATTCGGAGATAATACTTGAAAATAATTATATCAAAAATTTTGAAGAAAAGCCAAAAGACCCAAAGTCATCACTAGTGTCAACAGCACTTTATATTTACCCAAAGAGTTCTATTTCTTTACTGAGAGAAGCTGTTGATAATGGATATGTCGATAGCCCTGGAAGATTTATTGAATTTGCTGTTAGAACAGGGCATCCTGTATATGGAAAAGTGATGGATGGTATTTGGATTGATATTGGGGATAGAAATTCTTATCTTGAAGCAAATTCACTGATACTTAAAGGTAAATCATATATCAGTGAGAACTGTGAAATAGATGGAAAATGTGAAATAGGCAATAACGTTGTAATTGGAAAAGATTGTAAGATTACTAGTTCTCATATCGATAATTCTGTAATTTTACCAAACTCAACTATAAAAGCATCGAGTGTCTTAAATTCAATTGTTGGAGCAAATTCGAAGATTTTTAATAAAACAATAAAAGAAGAGATTTACGAGGTAAATTGATGAGTGAAGTATCCGTTGTAATCCCTACCTTAAATGAGGAAAAGACAATTGGAAAAGTAATTGATGATTGTATAAAAGCTTTGAATAAAGTAAAAATAAACAATAATATTGACTATAAGATAATAGTTGTCGACGGAAACTCAAAAGATAAAACGAGAGAGATAGCAAAAAGAAAAAATGCCCATATCATTTTAGAAGAAAGAAAAGGCAAAGGTATAGCCATTATTTGCGCTTTTAAGAAAATAAATAGTGATTACCTAATAATGCTAGATGGCGATGGAACTTACAACCCAAAAGACATTTCCATATTTTTAGATAATTTACTTAATCAAGATATAGATATTGTCATTGGTAAAAGAGTCCCAAAAGACAATTCAATGACTAAACTTAACAGATTTGGAAATTATATAATTAATTTATTGATAAGAAAATTGTATAAGCTTGATGTACACGATATCTGCACTGGATTCTGGGGATTTAAGAAGAAAGTCTATAAAGACTTCACTAAAATTGAAGCAACAGGTTTTGATTTAGAAGTATTGATGGCTATTAACTCAATTAAGTATAACTTTAAATTATTAGAAATACCAACTGAATATAAGAGGCGAATTGGAGATACAAATCTAAGCCCTTTCAGAGATGGAGCATTGATTCTTGGAGTTATAATTCGTCTTTTGAGAGACTATAATCCTATCTTCCTATTTGGTTCACTTGGTATTTTTTTCTTGTTACTTGGATTATACTTTGGTGTAAGGCTAATAATAACTTTTAATGAAAAAGGCTTTTTGATGATAGGACACACATTGCTCACAGTTTTATTTATTTTAATTGCAGTTCAAACAATATATTTTGGTTTACTTTCAGATTTGATTATAAGGAAAATTAATGGTAGGTAATATGTCTAAATACTTAGTTACTGGTGGTGCTGGATTCATAGGAAGTCATCTAGTTGAAGAATTAGTAACAAAAGGAAATGAAGTCATCATCGTTGATAATTTACATACCGGATCTTTAGATAATATCACAAAATACATTAAAGATATTGAGTTTATCAATAAAGATACAGGGGGCATTATTCTAAAAGATATTAAAGACATAGATGGAATCTTTCATCTAGGTATATCTTCTTCTTCCCCTATGTATAAAGAAAATCCATCTCTAGTTGGGAAGGCGATAAACGATTTCATAAATATGTTAAATTTAAGTAAAACCTTGAATTTAAAAATGGTCTGGGCGTCTTCATCTTCTATTTACAACGGGAATTCCATCCCTTGGAAAGAAGATATGGATATATTTGTTAAAGATTTCTATACCGAAGCACGATATGCTATGGAAAGACTGGCTAGTTTACATCACGATTGGTATGGAACTAAATCTATTGGACTTAGATTTTTCTCAGTTTATGGGCCAAATGAAAGATCTAAAGGAAAATATGCCAACTTAGTTTCTCAATTTTTATGGGATATGAAAGTGGATAAATCCCCAATCATATATGGAGATGGAGAGCAACGTAGAGATTTCATTTATGTAGACGATATCATTTCTGGAATTATATCTGCATATAAATCAAATATAGATCATGACATCTTAAACCTTGGAACTGGCATATCATATAGCTTAAATGATTTAGTTGACATCATTAATGAGTCTATAGGATCTTCAATTAAGCCTGTTTATGTGGATAACAAGATAAAAAACTACATACATGAAACACTCGCAGATACAAAGAAAACAGACGAGAATTTAAATATTAAGCCTAAATTCTCATTAAAATTAGGTATAAAAAAAATATTAGAAAAGACATTCGAAAGGTATTAATATGGAAATTATTACATTATTCTTATTTTCGTTATTATTTATACTTTTCTGGATTTATCTAGGATACCCGATATTCTTATTGGTAATATCTAAGTTCTTTAAAGATAATAATTGTCCTGATTCCAATTATAATCCTTTTGTAACTATTATAATCCCTACATATAACGAGGAAAAAGTAATTAGGAATAAATTAATAAATTGTTTGGGTCTTGATTATATAAATAATAATATTGAGATTATCGTAGTTGATAGTGCATCTCAGGATAATACTAGAAAAATTGTGAATGAAATCTCAAATAATAATAGAGCCCAGATTAAACTAATAGAACAAAATACAAGAAAAGGGAAAGCGTCGGCAGTGAATTTGGGATTAAAGGAATCTAAAGGAAATATTATCCTAATAACTGATGCTAACGCCTATATGGAAAAGAATTCTCTTGGGAACTTGACTAAACATTTTGCTAATCAGAAAATTGGTGGCGTTGAAGGAAAATACATTCTGAAAAATAACTTCAGTAGCGACATTGGTACAGGAGAATCTTTTTTTAGAAGATTAGAAAACTGGATTAGAGAAAAAGAAAGTAAAATAGATTCTGTTTTATGTATGGTAGGTGAGATTTCATGTTTTCGAAAAGACATTATTTCCCATTTGGATGAAAACATCATAGCAGAAGATTTTGACATGTCGATAAGGATTAGGAAAAATGGCTATAAAGTATTACATGAACCTAGCTCTGTTATATGGGAGTACGCACCTAATTCTATCCAAGATGAAATAACACAAAAAAAAAGGAGAGTAATTGGAACACTTCAAATTATGATAAAACATTATAAGATGGTCTTTAATCCTAAATATGGCCTTTATAGTTTTCTAATTTTGCCGTCACATTCTTTTTTAAGAGTTTTTAGCCCTTTTTTTCTTACAGTATTGCTAATTACTTCTTTTTATTATTACTTCAGTTTGCCTAATCTATGGATAACAGGACTAATTTGCATGGAGCTAGCCTTAATTAGCGCAGAGCTTCTATATTTGGGTATAAAAAAATTTAATTTCAGGATTAATAATATTTTTATTTCAATTCATTATTTTTTCGTGTCACAATTAATCGTATTATATGCGTGGCAGGATTTTATGAAAGGAAACTACAAAATCATATGGGACAAAATTGATAGTTCGAGGTAATAAATATAAATTATTTGAGGAATAAAATGAAATCTAATAATACCTATTTTTTTAAATCGTATTATATTCAACTAACAATTTTATTTATTATTTTCCCGACCACGATTTACCTTTCGAGATTTATTCCTCTTAGTGGACTTCTTAAATTCATATTCTCTTTTGGATTAATTATTTTATTCACTATAATATTCTTTGCTTCAATTAAGAAGAACAATTTAACTAATACAAAACAAACAATTAGATATAAATTAAAATTTAGATATATTGGATTCACATTTATTCTAGGATTTATAATATACTACTCTTTTTATTTTTTTCACTATACTTATCTACCAAATGGATATGACGGACCGAAATATCTCTATTTCAGTAAAATTCTAATTACTGAAGGCATTAATAAATTAACAGAATTACAAAAAATTATTAGGATAATGAATGTTTTATCTTTTAGTTTATTTCAACAAATAAGTCCATTTGCTATTAGCCAAGACATGAAAATTTATATATCTGGTCTTTTTTCTTTTTTATGTTTACTATTTTCATATATTGTATTTAAAATAAAAAAAACATCTTTTTCGTTCGTGATTAGTTATGTTATAATTCTATCTTCTTATAATCTTGTTAGATTAGCCGCTGGATTATACGATAATCTTTTTGTTATGATTTTATTTTCACTTGGAATATTATCTATAACAAGAATTATTGATTCGAAAAAAATAATAGACATGTTTATATTGATGCTTATCATTATATTAATAGGGATCACTCATTTTAATGTATTTGGGATTTTTGATATTTTAGTATTTTGTATAGTTATATCGGAAAGTTTGATTATATTAAAAGAAAATAAAGATATACTAAAAACTATTAACGAAAAAAGTATACAATTATTATCAATTGGATTATTAATGGCCAATATTATAGTTTTTATATTACAACATAAGCATTTATTTTCATTTCTGGAAATATCTCAAATTTCTACAGATTCTATGCCTTCTTATTTAATGAATCAGAGTTTATTTGAATTGATGGCAAAGAATGACCATATTTATTTAGTAATAAGTATAGTTTTTTTCCTTTATTCATTAAATAAATTATCTAATTTAGAATATAGGATAGTCGCATATTGGTATGTGTTATCTATTTTTTTAATATTTGGTACTTATATTGGAATTAATTATCCAGTCGAAAGAATTTTAATTATATCCCCCATTCCAATAATGGCTGCTCTTGGAATAAATGAAATGATTTCAAAATTAAAAAATATTGGAAATTCTAAGGTATTATTAAAACTTGGTATTTTTTTGTTTATTGCTATTCTAGTAAACGCTTCATTAATAAATATCTATGAAAGTAAAAGACTTGTAAATGATGGAAAACTAATAATTAAGGGCATAGATCCAACATTAATTTATCTAGAAAAAAACAATATAAATGAAAGTACTTTTTTATATAGTAAAATCGAAAATATTAATTTAGAAAAATTTCCAGATTCTATAACTCCAACTATATTTTACATTTTAGAGGAATTTTACACTGATTCCCATTCCATCAATCTGATTTTTTTTGGTTCATTAACTGAATATATTTCATGGAAAACAGATTTCTATGATAATATTAGGGAATATCACAAAGAAGAATATTTGGTAAAAAAAATATGGTATACTCAAATAATGAAATATGATATTAGTAATAAATCGAATTTCATTATAATACATAAAGATTATGCAAATAAAGAATACATAATATATAAAGATTCAAATATTCCAATATATATCTCGGATGAATTATTGATAATTGATATACGCAAATTAAAAGGTGATGGGATTGACTAAAGTTTTAGTTATAGGAATCGATTCAGCCTGTTGGGATATATTAGATACCATGAATTTAAATGATGAATTTTCCTTTTTTAAAAGTATTAAAAAAAATTCGTCTTATGGAGATCTAGAAAGTACATCGCCTGCATTAACATGCCCTGCATGGAAATGCTATTCCACTGGGAAGAATCCAGGGAAGATAGGAGTTTTTCATTGGTACAATTTTAATAAAGAAACTAAATCTTTAGAACTTAATAATTCATTATCTTTCGAAGGGAAGGAAATATGGGATTACCTATCTGAGATGGATATGAAATGTGGTGTTATAAATATGCCCCTCACATATCCCCCAAAAAAAATTAATGGATTTATGATTTCAGGACTACATGCTTTTGATTGGAACGAATATACTTATCCTCGTGAATTAAAAAAATATTTAGTTAAAAAATTTGATTATATTGTTTCTGTTAATCCTGAATATAAGAATACTATTAAAATTTTACCCCAGGCAAAAAACATAATAAAAAAAGAATTCGAAGTTTGTAACGATTTAGCTAAATCGAGTGATTTAGATTTTTTACAAAACACCATCTTCGTGATTGACCCAATACATCATTTCCATTTAGGTGATAAAAAAGGTGAAGAGATTATACAGGAGTTATGGAAATCTATTGATACTGAAATTAATAAGATAGTTACTACTCTAAATCCTGAAATATTAATAGTAATGTCAGATCATGGTATTACCCCCATTAAAGCCCATCTTAAAATTAATGAATGGTTAGAGAAAGAAGGATACATAATATGGAAAACAGAACATAGGGAAAAAGAAAAATTATCCATTAATACGTTATTGAATAAATTGCATATAAATCGAGATTTTATTTGTAATCTTTATAGTATTACGCCCAATATACTAAAGAAATTAATTCCAGATACCTTAATCTTAAAAAAAACTTTTGGCGGGGGATTTGTAGATGAATATGGGCAACATGGCATAATCTCATCATTCGGTAGAATAGACTGGAATAAAACAAAGGCAATAGTGATTGGGGAAGGTTTACTATATTTATTTCAAGATATTATTAAAAAAGAAGAAATAACTAATCTAATGAAGAAGTTAAACACTATCGTAAATCCTAATAATAATGAAAAAATATTCGATATATTTTCAAAAGATGAGATATACTGGGGAAAATATAAAACAAAATCTCCAGATTTTTATTTGGCCCCTAGAAAAGGGTATTATGTTTCAGATAAAATATCCTCGAATAGAAGCATTATTGAGATTGGCAAAGGCCGATGGAAAGCATATCATCAAAAAGAGGGACTATTGCTTATAAATGGAAAGGGGATAAAAAAAGACTTTAGAGTAAATAAAGCCGTGATATATGACTTAGCCCCAACAATCTTACATATTTTTGGACTGCCTATACCAAATGATATTGATGGACGTGTATTAAAAGAAATATTTGAGGAAGGTTCAGAATTAGCTAGAAGAAAACCAGAATATGTAGGGCCTGCTTATTATGAATCTAGTAAAAAAGGACAAATTTCAAATAAAATCAATAAACTAAAAAAAACAGGCAAAATTTAATTTCTATTTTTCTAAAACTGCAACTATTAGTCCACCTTTAGCTTTTTCTGGAAATATAAAAAATAATTTTTTATAAATATTGTAAGTTGCCCTTAATAATAATTTATTAGAATCAAATCCTTCCGCCGGGTGACATGCATACAACTCTCTGATTACAAAATATTTTTCACATGTTTTTTTTATCATGGAAAAATCGTTAAACTTGTAGTAAACATCAAAATTCTCTCTTTTTTGAAAGTTATAATAATGTAACTTAACATAATCTACAAATTTTTGAGGCAACAAATTAGCTAAAAAGAAAATAGGATGAAACTTATTCGGTGTAAAAATAATTATTGAACCATTTTTTTTCAAAACTCTATGAAATTCCGATATCATACATTCTGGTGTTTTCAAATGTTCCGCAACCATTTCACATACAATGATATCTACCACAGTATTTTTGAAAGGTAATTTATATAAATCTCCACAAATACCATAATCAACTTCTTTATTATCAAAAGGGTCTAGATCCACCCCAATCTTTAGATACATATCAAAAATATTAATATTTTTCCATACGCTATTATTACCACTCCCGCACCCTGCATCCAACATAATTCCTTTCTTTTTTGCTATTTTACTTAAACTTTCTAAATATTTTTCTATTCGCTCTTGTTTCATATATTCACTTTTTTACACTTTTCAAATTAAAAAATATATAAATACTAGTAATTACAAAAGCCATTATAAAGAACACATTAAGTATCAAGACTATATCCATTAAACTCTGATGGAAAATATAAATACAAATAACTTGAACTATCGGAATAATCAAAAGTGAATATATAAATTTAAAATCCTTTATTGCTATCAAATAAAAAATAAGAACCGAAGTCAATCCCAAAAAACTTAATGCTATGGAAAAATATGGAAGTAAGAAAGCACCTTCAGTATAACTTAAGCCAAATAGTATATTAACAATCATTTCATCAAATAGAAAACAACCAACTATAAACACAATAGATAGTATAGACAAAAAAAATATGCCCTTCTTCAATAATCTCGAAGAAGCATCACTATTATTCCTAAACTCCGAAACTTTTGGAAAAAGAGAAGCTGATACTCCTGCGCCTAAAAAGAATATAGCTTTTCCTATGTTAGATATTGCACTATAAATCCCGGCCTCATATGATGTAAACAAATGTTTAACTAAAATAACATCAATGTTCTGCACGAAGGTCAGAATCCCTGTTGCAATCAAAACTAGGTAAGAATACCTATAAATTCCTGAAAAATTAACATTTCCATTATTTATTTTAAGAATGAAATACAATGGCACTAAAGTTAGACATAATGGAATTAAGTAACCAAAGCTAAAGGCTAATATCGCCCCATTTAAACCAAATCCCAAAGAAATTAATAATATCCCAAAAAGTAGTTTAAAAAAAGTTTGAGAAACATTAATTATTGCAAGCCATTTGAAATTCTGAAGCCCCTGTAAGACTCCCCTAAATATAGGGGAAGTAAAAGTGAAAAATAATGTTATGCCCAATATAATAATTGGGATAGGATTTGACATTTTCAAAAACATTGTAAAAGGTATACTCATTATAGCCATCAATACAAATCCAATTAAACTGATTTTACTCAGCTTCTTAAATGCAGATATCATCAAATGTTTAATCTTCGAATAGTCACCTTCAACTTTGTACTCTGAGGTATATCTTGATATCACAGTCTGTACAGTTCCAACAGGTATTGTCAAAATCATAAAAAATGCAAATAAACTACCAAACACACCATATTCTTCTGGGCCAAGAGCTCTTGCAACATAAATCTGGAAAAGATATCCAAAAAATCTTGCAATCACCATAGATACTGTCATTATCAAGCCATGTTTTATCAACCCAGATTCATCAAATTTAAACTGCATCTATTTCATATCCTAAAAGATTTTACAGAACAATCGGATTGAACCTTAAATATATTTGTATAAATCATTAATTTTATAAACACTCTAATAACACTCTAATAAGAGTGTTATGGACAAAGTTACAATTAAGATTCCAAAGGAGCTTTATGAAAATCTTCAGAGTATGATAGAAGATACAGGATTTTCAAGCGTCACAGAGTTCATTGTCTTTGTCATGAGGAGCCTTGCAGCCGGAGGCAACATAAAAAGTAAGGACAAACTCACAGAAGAAGAGGTCAAAGCTATCCGGGAACGATTGAAAAAACTTGGATATTTATAGGTGGCATTATGGATCATTTAGATATTCTAGAAAGTCAGAGTATTTACATAATAAGGGAGGCTTACAAACAGTACAAAGATATTGCTGCTTTATGGAGCATAGGAAAGGATTCAACAACTTTGATGTATTTGATAAGAAAAGCATTCTATGGGAAGGTGCCATTCCCTGTAATACATATCGATACAAGCTATAAGTTCAAAGAGATTTACGAGTTCAGGGACTATCTCTCAAAAGAATGGAACTTTAAAGTTATAGTTGCAAAGAATCAGGAAGCTTTGGATTGTGGTGTTGGCCCAAACTCCGGGGACAAATTAAACTGCTGCACCAAGCTCAAAACTGAAGCCCTAAAACAGGCCATAGACAAATACAAGTTCAAAGCCCTATTATTAGGTATCAGAAGGGACGAGCACGGTATCAGGGCAAAGGAGAGGGTTTTTTCTCCAAGGAACAGGTACTTTGAATGGGATTACAAGAACCAACCTCCAGAGCTATGGGATCAGTTCAAAACTAAAAAAGATGAAGACGAGCACTTAAGGATCCATCCGCTTCTCCATTGGACGGAGCTTGATATCTGGTCATATGTACAGAGAGAAAAAATCCCAGTTGTAAATCTTTATTTTGCTAAAAACGGGAAGCGTTACAGGAGCATAGGATGTGAAACATGCTGCGAACCTGTAGATTCAAATGCCGATACCATAGATAAGATCGTCCAGGAATTAAAAACTACAAAGGTCTCTGAGCGAAGTGGCAGGGCGCAGGACAAAGAAAGTGCCTATGTCATGCAAAAATTAAGAGCTTTGGGGTACATGTGAGAATATGTTAGCGCTTAATTTTTTAATTTTAATAGTGTTAATAGCTTTTGTAGCTGAATATATCGATTCTACACTAGGTGGAGGGTATGGAACACTATTAACTCCAATACTACTTTTATTTGGATTTTCAGCTGTTGCAGTAGTGCCAGCAATTTTACTATCCGAACTATTCACCGGCGCATTTGCAGCTTTCATGCACCACAGGGTTGGAAATGTTTCATTTGATTTCAAAAATGACCAAGAAAGTGAAATTGTGAAAAGGCTAGGAAAACTTGGGTATATGCCAAAATCAATAGATTCAAAAATAGCCATAGTGCTTGCGTTATGCAGCACAATCGGCGGTATACTAGCAGTTTTCATTGCAGTTAGTATCTCTAAATCACAGTTAAACTTTTTCATCGGACTAATAGTTCTTGTGATGGGAATTCTAATTCTAATAAAAAGAAAAAGCGGAATAAAATTCTCATGGAAAAAGATTGTGAGTCTTGGTGCACTTGCATCTTTTAATAAGAGTCTATCGGGCGGAGGTTACGGCCCTCTTGTTACATCCGGCCAGATTCTATCCGGGGTCAATACAAAGAGCTCAATAGCAATAACATCCTTCTCAGAAAGCTTCACATGCCTTGTCGGATTAATAACTTACATAGCGCTCGGGAAAACAATCAACTGGTCAATAGCACCCTTCCTAATGGCAGGTGCGCTACTATCAGTTCCATTTTCCGCTTATTCTGTAAAGAGAATGAAAACAGACAAGTTCACCCTTATTGTAGGGGTAGCTATTATAATACTTGGTGTCACTACACTTCTAAACATGAGGTAGATTCTATGGACGAAGGGTATCTAAAGTTTGTCATAGTTGGGCATGTTGACCACGGGAAAAGTACTCTTATTGGAAGATTATTATACGACACTGGCTCCATCCCAATAGAAAAAGTAGAGGAGATAAAGAACATCTGCGATAGCCTTGGAAAGCAGATGGAGTTTGGCTATGTGATGGACCATCTGGAAGAAGAAAGGGAGCAGGGCATCACCATTGAAACAACACAAACTTTTTTTAAAACTAATAAAAGGAACTATGTCATAATCGATGCACCTGGGCATGTAGAGTTTCTAAAGAATATGATTACAGGTGCATCCCAAGCAGAAGCGGCCATCTTGATTATCGATGCAGAGGAAGGCGTTAGAGAGCAGACTAAACGCCACGCATATATCTTGAGCATGCTCGGTATATCTCAGGTCATAGTTGTAATAAACAAGATGGATCTAATAAGTTTTGATAGAGAAAAATTTGAATCAATAAAATCTGACCTACTAAATTTCTTAAAAGAGATTGGGATAACACCCTCCTACATTATACCAATATCTGCAAAAGAAGGTGATTTTGTCGCATCAAAATCTGCTAATCTACCTTGGTATTCTGGACCAACGGTCTTAGAAGCGCTTGACTCTTTTATTCCAAAGGAGAGATCAGTTAAAAAGCCACTTAGATTTGCAGTCCAAGATGTGTACAATTTTGATAAAAGGATAGTCGCTGGAAGGGTAGAAAGCGGGTTATTAAAGAAAGATCAATCGATTACAATTCTTCCTTCTGGAGAAAAGACAAAGGTAAAGTCAATAGAAGAGTTCTTAAAAACAACGGAAGAAGCAGAGCCGGGAAAATCAACAGGCCTAACAACTCTTGACAAGCTATTCGTTGACAGAGGAAATATAATTGTTGATTCAGATGACATGTCCTATAACGTGACAACTAGATTTAGGGCCAGCATATTTTGGATGGATAAACTTCCCTATAAACTCGGCACTCCAATTCTCTTAAGATGTGCAACTCAAGAAGTTATGTGCAGGGTGGAGACCATTCTAAAGCTAATGGACTCCTCAACACTTGAAGTCTTGGTAAGTGATTCGGGCGTTATAAGAAACAGGGAAGCTGCAGATGTCATGATAGCAACAGACAAAGAGATAGTGGTCGATGACTTCCTAGATATACCTGAAACAGGGCGGTTTGTACTAGGAAAGGAAGTCACAGTTGCCGGCGGCATAGTTAAGGGTGGTAAGATATGATAGTTATCCTTGCTATTGATGCTTTGGAGTACACACTAGTTGAAAAGTACCAGTGCGAAAACCTGAAGCAGAAGTACTACGGCAAAACTGACATTTCTGAGTTTTCTGAACCAAGGACAATGGTTTTGTGGAGCTCATTTATGACTGGAGAAAACAAGGAAAAAGAGATACTAAAGCTCGGCGATAAAGAGATGTGGAATGCACGATTTGATATCAAAGAAACTTTTTTCTATAACTTTCAATCTCCAAAGATAATAGACCTCCCTGGGTTTAGTTACGATAAGAAAATACACGAGGAAGAGAGAGAGCTCCTCAAAGCGTACTTCTCAACAGACTCAACTGAAGAAAAGAATAAGATTAGAAATGATTACAATGCACATGCGTTTTCTCACCACAGAGAAATAAAAAATCAATTCTTAGACGCAATGAAAGGTGACCATGACTTTCTCTTGGGATATTTTAGCATAGCCGATGTGATAGGGCATCTTAACTTTGGCAACTCTCTCATGATGAAGATGATATACAAGGACCTTGATGAGATTGCAAAAGAAATAAAACAGAATCATATAGTCCTATCAGATCACGGTATGAAGGCAATAGGGCAGTTTGGGGATCATTCAGAATACGGGTTTTGGAGCACATCTTTTAAGGATCTAAATAATCCAAAGATAACTGATTTTTCAAAGATAATTGTGGGGATGATGTAATGGAAGATTTAGGAACAGTCAAAATACCAAAAAGATTGATTGAAGAAATAAAAGAGTATATTAAAGACAGTGAGTTTAAGTCTGTGGATGATTACGTTAGCTTTGTCATAGAAGAAGTCCTAAAGGATGATGACGAGGCAGAGTTTTCTGAAGAGGATGAAAAGCTCGTAAAGGATAGACTAAAAGACCTTGGGTATCTAGATTAAAATTTATTGCTTGTCATTTGTTTTCCTAAATTTTTTCCATATTTTTATAAATAGGGAAACCTAATTTTCTCTTGAGATGACTGAATTTTTATGCCCTAAATGCAAAAATAAAATAGATCCAAAATGGAAGAAATGTAGGCATTGCGGTACTAGATTTTATACAAAGATCGAAATAGCAAAGTATGGGAAGCAGAATAAAGAGAAATTATCTAGCAAACCTAGCCTCGAAGATAGCAGCGCCGTTAATTCTATAAAAGGGAACAAAATAAAAATAATAATTGCAATAGGGATTGTTACTTTAGCTATTGCACTTACATTATTTTTAACTCCAAATGCAGAACAATTCTACGATAAAGGTCTTTCACTATCCAATCAAAAAGATTTTGCTGGGGCTATAGTTCAATTTGATAAGGCCATAGCCATAAATTCAAAATACACTGAGGCCTGGCTAGGCAAAGGCAATGCACTCCGCAACTTGCAAAAGTACACAGAAGCCATAGAATGCTATGATAAAGTGATAAGCTTAGCCCCAAATAATCTTAATGCCTGGTATAACAAGGGTCTTTCTTATAACTCTCTAAAAAATTATTCAGAGGCCATAAATTGTTTTGACAAGGCTATAGGTATCAATGCAAAACATGTTGCATCATGGAATGCAAAAGGGAATGCCCTCCGAAATCTACAGAAATACCAAGAAGCAATAGCGTCATATGATAAAGTTTTAAAAATAGATCCAAAAAATCTTAATGCCTGGTATAATAAGGGACTTTCTCTAACTAATCTAAAAAAATATTCAGAGGCTATAATTTGTTATGATAAGGCTCTAGACATTAACCCAGGATATGTAGCAGCCTGGAACAATAAAGGGAATGCCCTCCGAAATCTACAGAAATACTCTGAGTCACTGGAATGCTATGATAAAGTGATAAGCTTAGATCCAAATAATCTAAATGCCTGGTATTTCAAAGGGCTTTCTCTAAATAGTCTCAAAAAATACTCCGAGGCAATAGAATGCTATGACAAGGTCTTAAGCATTGACCCAAAATACGCTGCAGCATGGACAGCCAAAGGCAATGCACTTATGGCTCTTGGGAAAAATCAAGAGGCAAACGAAAGCTTCGCCAAGGCAAAAGAAATAACATCCACACAAATCTAGATTTTTCCATATCTTTAAATAAAAAGGATACTTAAGATGATTACTATGCCGATATTTACATGCCAAAAATGTGGAAAGAAAATAGACCCAGAATGGAAAAACTGTAAATATTGTGGGGCAGATTCATACGCAAAAACTGAAGTAGGTATATACAATGGGCAGAAAAACTTTATATCTGGGCATATTAGCCCCCTACCCCTAAAAATTAAATTACCAATTGCAGCTGGAATTATTGTTATAGTTCTTCTTATCACATTTTTTTTAATATCTAATACAGACCATTCTTATACCAGTGGTCTCTCTTTGTACCAAGAGAAAAAATATGCTGATGCCATAGTCCAATTCGACAAGGCAATAAGTACAAACCAAAAAAATATAGACGCTTGGTATCTTAAAGGTGATTCACATGCAAATCTTCAACAATACCCAGAGGCAATAGAGTGCTTTGACAAGATTATAAAATTAAATCCAGAATACACAGCCGCTTTTATTGGAAAAGGCATAGCTCTTCATAATCTAAAAAAATATCCAGAAGCTATCGAATTCTTCGATAAGGCTATAGCTATAGACCAAAATAACTTTGACGCATGGTATGGCAAAGGTCTTTCCCTAGACGGTCTTAAGTTGTATCCAGAGGCAATCGTCTGTTACGATAACGCCTTAAATATTGACCCAAATTATCTGCAGGCATGGATTAACAAAGGAGCTGCCCTTAGGTCTCTTCAAAAATACACCGAATCTATAGAGTGTTTTGACAAGGCAATTAAAATTGATCCAAACAACTTTGACGCATGGCATAACAAGGGGCTTTCTCTAGCTAATCTCAAGAATTACTTGGATTCAATAGAATGTTTTGACAAGGCTCTAAGCATCAATTCTAAATATGTAGCCACCTGGATTAGCAAAGGTAACTCTCTTCGGTCTCTTCAAAGATACATAGAGGCAATACAGTGTTTTGATAAGGCGATAAGTCTTGATTCAAATAATCTAAATTCTTGGTATCTTAAAGGTCTTTCATTATCCAATCTTAAAAGGTATCAGGAAGCTATAATCTGCTACGATAAAGTTTTAGAGTTAGATTCTGGCTATCTTTCTGCTTGGATTAATAAAGGAAATGCACTCCTTAATCTAAAAAGATATCAAGAGGCAATAGAGTGCTTTGACAAGGCAATAACTATAGACCCAAACAACTTTGATGCATGGTACAATAAGGCTATTTCTGTAGCAGGTATCCAAAATTATTCATACGCTTTAATCTGTTATGGCAAAGCGCTAAGCATAAATCCAAATTATGTAGCCGCTTGGATTAACAAAGGAAACTTACTAAGGTCACTTCAAAAATATGAAGAAGCGATAGAGTGTTTCGACAAGGCTATAGATATAGATTCCAACAATATAAATGCCTGGCACACAAAGGGTTCATTACTTGTAAATCTTCAACAATACACAGGGGCGATAGAGTGCTTTGACAAAGCCCTAAGTATAAACCCAGAAAACACTGTTGTTTTAAATTCCAAGGGAACAGCACTCCGTAGTCTAAAAAAATACCCTGAATCCATAGAATCTTTTGACAAGGCAATTATAATAGATCCAAATAATCAAATATCTTGGTATAACAAGGGCGTATCCCTTTTTAATATCAAAAATTATTCAGAAGCCATAATTTGCTTTGACAAGGCCCTAAGTATAAATCCAAATTATTCTCAGGCCTGGAGTGCCAAGGGAACAGCTCTAAAGGCCCTTGGACGAGACTCTGAGGCCAGTTACTGTTTTGCCAAGGCCAAAGAGATAACATCTACTTAAAGCTATTTTTTCCATATTTTTATAAATAAGGAAATCCTAATAGAAACGATTGAGAATAATGTCACCTTTCAAAGCATATGATATACGGGGCGTTTATCCAGATGAGATAGATGAGCAGTTCGCATATAACATAGGAAAAACTCTAGGAAAAAAGCACGAGCCAATAGCAGTTGGCATAGACAGCCGCATAGGATCAGAAAAAATAAGGGATTACTTTATCCAAGGCATTATAGACGAGATATCAGACGTTTGCTATCTTGGGCTTGTTTCAACTCCCCTATTATATTTTGCCACAAAAAATAGATTTAGTCTCGGGATTATGATTACAGCATCCCATAATCCTAGAGATTATACTGGATTTAAGATATGCGATAAAAATGCCATACCACTTCTTCCCATTGAAGATATCCAATGTAATTTCAAAAAGCAATCCTTACCAAATGAAATAAGAAAAATCGAAGATACAGGGAAAGATATCATTGAAGAGTATTCAAATCTCTTCATAAGAAAACTCGCCCAATTTAAAAACTATAATATCAGCGCTGATTTCTCAAATGGCTCAACAGTTGTTGAGAGAAAAATACTAGAGCAGGTGTTCCCAAAAATAAATGTCATAAATGGCATACCAGATGGCAATTTCCCGTCTCACCCGCCTAACGCTTTAGGTCAAGAATCAACACAACAACTAAGAAACCTTGTAAAGGAAACTCAAAGTGACATAGGTATAATATTTGATGGCGATGGTGATAGGATAGGCATCATAGATGAAAAAGGAAATGAAGTTAGGGGTGATATACTAACTGCAATAATAGCTAGAGAGATGCTAAAGAGTAACAAGGGCAAGATATTGTATGATCTAAGATCAAGTAGTGTTGTACCAGAGATTATCTCAGAATATGGAGGGCTACCAATAAAGACAAGGGTCGGCCACCCATTCATAAAGAAGCTAATGAGGAAAGAAGACGCCATATTTGCAGGGGAGTTCTCCAACCATTTTTATTTCAAAGAGATAGGGGGATTTGAATCGCCTCTATTGGCACTATACTACATCTTAAGTGCATTGAACGGGCGAAATCTCTCAGAGGAAGTTAAAGATTTGACCAAATATTGTCATAGCGGCGAAATAAATATTGACACAGATAATCCAACAGAGAGCATTAACAAACTAATAGATGAATTTATAACTAAAAAAATTGAAAAAATTGATGGTGTCACAATATCTGAAAATAATTGGTGGGTAAATATAAGGCCATCAAACACGGAGCCTTTGATTAGGATCACAGCAGAGGCAGAGGACGAGAAAACACTAACTGAATTGATAGAAACTGTCAAGGGAGTTTTATTGAGTTGAAAATCATGACATCATTAAACTCATATGTTAATAAGATACCAAATATTATTGATAAAATCGATCAAGAGGGGATAGAACTCCCCGATATCGAAGGCAGCGCATTTATCGGAAATGGTAACGCATTTCATATTGCAAGGCTATACGCCATGAAGTATAATGGGACAGTCTATAGGGCAGAAGAAGTTCTAAGGCTCCCTAAATGGCTAAAAGTTTGCATGATATCAGCATCCGGTGGGAAGGACTCGATAAATGTATGCAAGCACTTCCCAAACTTAACACTTCTTACATGTAATAAGGATGCACCATCAAAGGAGTATGCATCCAAGACCATTGTCATTCCAGCAGAAAAGGAACCCCCTTTTTACAATGTCACTACTTATGCCGGGATGATTTATCTATTGGAAAGGCAACATCCTAAGATATCTTCAAAGGATGACCTTCTCTTAAAGGAGCTTAACTATAATTCAATAATATTCATAGCTTCATTAAAGACTCACCCGATAGCCTCAATGGCAGCACTAAAGATGAGGGAGATATTTGGGAAGATGGCCTTGAGCCTCACAAGAGAAGAGGCTTACCACGGCTGGTTTTTGCACCCTACAAAGAAGGAGGGCATGATAACAATTGATACTGAATTTGAGCTCAACAAGCCTTACAACATGTCCGGAAATCTGCTGGATTTAATGAGTCAACTTTACTATAATATTGGGATTCTTCAGGAAATGATAAATCCAAATAAGCCTGATTACCAGAGGATACTAGATTTAAGGAACTGGAAACTCTGAATACTTTTTTAGTCTCGGAGAAATATCAAAATCTTTGCCTAAATTAAATGATAAAATAGAATTAAAAAAATAAATTGTACATCTATTTTTATAGCGTTTGAACAGAGCTTTCAAATTTTATTCCGTATCTTGTAGTGATTATGTAGTAATAATTCCCTTTTGAAAGGTCACATAAGGAGAAGACCCAGTGTCCATTGTCATAGACCATATCGTAAACTTGACCGTTTACTACTACCTGCACTGCTTGGAAAGCCCTTCCTCCATCTTCTACGCTAAATGTGTAACCACTTGGCGTAGTACCACAATCGCAAATTTCTGGCCCAGTATCTTCATTGTCTGCTGGGGTATCGGCGGGTGTTGGGTAAGCTCCTGCTACAACACCTAAACTAATTATCGTAGCCAAAATAACGAATATTGGTATTATTTTTTTCATTTTTTCACCCTTATTACCAATACTAAATATCCAAAACTAATATTTAAACATTGCGCCTGGTATGCCGTTCTTTTTTAAATTTAAAAAGGCTGACTCCCGCCCTCGTCAATTAGAGTCAAGAAAAAGAATCTATAAACTTTAATTTTTTAATTTCTTTTTCTTCTTTTCTTATTTTATTTAATTAGTTTACACCGTGCACTGATTATCTTTATAAATATAC
>LNGC01000006.1 GCA_001587715.1 Candidatus Methanofastidiosum methylothiophilum
GATTCTGCCTTTTTATTTTTAATAATTTGGAGCATGTTAACAATATCGCATTTAAGTATATAAATATTACTAATATTTTTAAAATTAATTGCGAAATTCTTAATAATACCCACATTGCTATGATATTTATTCAGATAAAAGAGATAATTACAAAAAGTCTTACCATAGTTAATATCAAGCAAAATATTTTATATCAAAAAGAAATGTTAGTTTTAGTGATTATATGGCAAAGACTATTTTAATTGCCTATGGTAGTAGGTATGGGTGCACAGAGGAAGTATCAAAAGAAATTGGGAAGGCCTTAGAGAAAGAAGGGTTGAATGTAAGTTTAGTGAATCTTGAATTATCTAAGAATGTTCCTGACATAAAAAATTTTGATGGCGTTCTAGTCGGATCTGGGATAAAGATTGGGAAATGGACAAAGGAAACGGACAATTTTCTTAAGAAAAATAAAGATTCATTAAAAAGTAAGATTTTAGGCCTTTACACATGTTCAGGATTAGCTATGGAGGACGCTGACAAAGCAAAGAAGACCTACATCGAAGACAAAATGGAAAAACTAGGGATTGATGCTCAATTATTCGATGTTTTTCCGGGAAAGTCTATTTTATCTGATTTCGATCTTTCCAATCCAAAAATCGGATTTATAGAAAGAAAAATTATAGAGCAGGCAGCTAAGGCTCAAGCAAAGGATAATAAGCCTATAATAATTGATGAGAAATGGAAAGATGATCCAAAGGGCTCTAGGGCTATTAGAACCTTCGCCTCAAAGTTTGCAGAACTAGTTGGATCTAAATAGACAATATTGATACTAGCATAAGGTATAGTTTAGATAATCCATCTGTATTTGTATCTTTTCTCTAATTTCTTTTCCCATGATCTTCTCGCATAAGTAAAGCCCTAAATCAATCGCAGAAGATACGCCCCGGGCCGTTATAATACTCCCAACATCGACTATCCTACAATCTGAAACTTTATCGGTATATTTTTTTAATTCTTCCATAACTACTCTGTGAGTTGTAGCTTCCTTACCATTCAATCTGCCAATTTTTCCCAATAATAAAGATGCGTAACATACGGTGCATAATACCGTAGAGTCTGGTATTTCTCTTATCCAATCTAAAAATTCATTGTCCTTCATCAACTCAAAGATTCCTTTGCCTCCAGGGAGGATAACATAATCGTAAATTGACAAATCATTTCTAACTTTTGTTGGAACTATCTCTAGCCCCTCTACAGATATTACTCTATCGGTGAAGGAACACACGTCATATTCAATCTTAGTTGAAAATCCCATAGTTTTAATCCTGGTAATTGGATCATAAACCCCGATAAAATCAAGAGTTGTCAGATTATTATAAATTATAAAAGCTATTTTCATAGAATTCCTCAAATTTATTATTTCTGTCAATTATAATCCTAGTATATTATACAAGGGGGCCCTATTAATAAAGCTATTACAAAATCTTATATATTTATGTGACAGAAAATAACCATGAATGAATTATTCCAAATTGGAATCACACTGTGTTTCTTAGGATACCTGGTACACACTAGGGCACACATCAAAGGCTATAAATCCGGAGATTATAAAAACATTAAAATGGAGATAATGCTCTCAATAGTTATTTTCTTTAGCTATTTTGGATGGGGGCTTATGCTATTTAATGATCCCTTAAAAATATTCTTGGATCAATCTATACTAGGATTAATTCTAGGGATAGCATTGGCTTTAATAGGGCTCTCTCTATTTGTAATGGCGGCAAATACTTGCAAAGGCTTTATTGGGCCCAACTGCTTAGTTACTGAAGGGATATATTCCAAAATAAGAAATCCTATGTATATTGGGATAATACTCATCCATATAGGCGGCCCTTTGATATTCAATAGCCTGATCACTTTGATATCAAACGTATTATGGATTCCTTTGATTGTTCTCTGGATATACCTTGAAGAGAAGGACCTTGAGAAGCAGTTTGGCCAGAAATACCTTGATTACAAAAAGAAAACTTTGTTATAGAGATATATAAACTAAAATCATTTTTCGGCCATTTTTATCTTTCTAGATAATTGTTAAGGCCAATACTTATAAAAAGCTCAGTTAAAAAAAGATAACTAAGGAGCATTCTAACGACTTAAAGGCGAAATGAATGAAATCAAATTTTCTCAAAGGCTTCTCTGCCACCATACCTGTTGCCATATCTGTGGCTGCCTATGGGCTAGTTCTTGGCGTTCTTGCTTATTCAAAAGGCGTAACGTTTTTTGAGCTATTACTGATGGATGTTGTAACATTTGCAGGCTCTGCACAATTTCTTATGGTAGAGCTTTGGAAAGATCCACTCCCAATAACAGAGATGCTATTTGCAGTTTTTGCCATCAATTTAAGGTATCTACTAATCGGTGCCTCCCTTACCCCGCTTTTCAAGGGAAGTTCAATCTTTGAAAAGGCGGCCTTGATGCACCTTGTGGCAGATGAAAACTGGGCAGTTACACTTTCAAGATTAAAAAAAGAAAAGATAAGCCCTTACTTTCTTTTTGGCGGGGGGATATGCCTTGTTATTTTCTGGTTAATCAGTACTTTAGCAGGCCACGCTTTCGGCTTTATGATATCAGACCCTTATTCAGTGGCACTTGATTTTGTAATCATAATAATATTTACTGCACTGGTAGCTAGTTTCTATGATGGAAAAGATAGCATCTTACCATGGGTTGTTGCGGCGATATTTTCATATCTTTCCTTTTTATTCATACCTGGAAAATGGTATATAGTAATAGGCGGCTTATCGGGTGCTATAGTGTACTCCATTGAAAAACATTTCAGAGGGGATAAGCATGGATAATTTTGACATGCTGGCTATAATTATAATAATACTAGCAGGTATAATCACTTACTCCCTCAGATTCGGCGGACTTTTAGTAGGGAATATGTTATCTAAGCACAAATTTGTTGAGAATTTGATTAAGGCCTTACCTGGAACACTTCTTCTTTCTTTTATTGTCCCAAGTATTATCTCCGAAGGAATTCCTGGCGGAATAAGTGCTCTTGTGGCCGGAATTATCGCAAAGAAGACAAACAATGTACTGATAGCTTTGGTAATAGGTATGGCAATTATAATTATATTCAGAAATATTCTATAAGAACTGCTTAATGTTTTACTCTGCCAATTATGTTCATTAAAGCACCGAATGGCGATTCTTTAGGGAATATCCTAACTGTCTTCTTACTATCGCAGTTTTCAAATACAATTGTTCCAGAATTCTTTGCCAGATATACACAATAGTTACCATTTATTCCAACTAGCTCAACAGTTCCCGTAGAAAGGTTTTGATTAATATCTGCATGGGCGGGGCAAACAAAAAAGCTATCCCCGACTTTTAAAGTATCTTTCTCAAGAATAATAGTAATGCAATCATCACTTAGAACTGACGTTGTTCCTAAAAAGGCCAATGATATTAATAAGCCAATGGTTATTGATATTTTTTTCTGCATAAGCCTGCGCCTTTTGATATATTAAGGGGATATCTTTCAAATATAAATCTTTCTGATGAGTCTAGAGGCTATTTTTGTATATCAATAATCAACTGCCGCCTTTAGACTAAAATAGAAAAAGTAAAATAGTTAAAAATCGAATATTTACAAGAGATATATGTCACGTAAAGAAAAAATAAAAAGTCTAGTAAAACAGGGAAAAGAAATATTGGGTATAAAAGAAGGTGAATATGTAAACAGGGGGGCCTTTGCTGCTTGGAGATCTAATGTATATAATTTCCTAAATGATGAATTCTCGATAGAAGAAGCACTTGCATTTACAAATATCTGTGAAAACAATCACATTATAAGTGTTGAAAATGGGATTTATTTCTTAGAAAATCTAGATTCTGATTAAAACCTTAAATTAATAATTATCAAGATTTAGCTCTATTTCCGGATCAATAGGATCAGTAAAACCAAATCTGCGATACATTTGAATTCCATCTTTTGTAGCGTGGAGATTTAATATATCTATATTTAATATTTTTGCTTCACTGATAAGCTTTTTTATTAACTCGGTACTGATTCCATTTTTTCTGGCTTTGGGGACTGTGTACATATTGGAGATATACCCATACCTTCCATGTAGACAATCATATCGTGGTGGAACTCTCCAAAGTATTAAACCACTTGTTGCGATAATTTCTCCATTATATTCCACTAGCCATGAGATAAATTCAGTTGTCCCAATATGGTCTTCAAAAAATATTTCTAGTTCTTTTTTCAAAGTATCAAGTTTATTTTTATCTTCATTTGGATTTAGTTCATCAAGGAGGGCTAATTTAAGTTTTATAAGTTCAGGAATATCTTCCAGGGTAGCCCTTCGAAAAACTAGATTGTCTTTTTTAATTATCATTACACTATAATACTTTCTTAATTATTTATGAGTTTCTATAAATACTCAAACATTTAAAATAATCATAATGCCTCATTTATTGTATTCCATCATCCCGCCTTTGAGAACATATACATTCTCAAATCCTTCTTTTTTTAAGAGGTCTCCTGCAACTATGCTAATCTTTCCTGCAAAGCAAGTTAATATTATTTTTTTATTACCTACAACTTTTATCTTTTCTGAAAGTCCGATTCCATATGGCACATTAATGCTATTTTTAATTGAGCCTTCGCTAAAACTTTTTTTATCTCTAAGGTCAAATATGGCCAAATTTTCTTTTTTCTCTAAATCCTTTTTAAATTCATCAACATTTATCATTTTTGGCGAAAACTGAGAAAGAAAATCATCTGCTGTTTTCATTATTTTTTTTAATGTTTCAACGTCATCATTTCCGATTGCTTCCTTTACTCCGTCTGGCCATGTAATATCATTAATAATATTCATGAAACACGCCCCCCTAGCCTTTTAAAAAGCAGCAAAAAGCGCCGAGGGGGAGATTTGAACTCCCGCTTCCCTAGGGGAAACCGGATCTCAAGTCCGGCGCACTAATCCTAGCTATGCGACCTCGGCTTAAAGTTACATCAGATTAGTTAGTTTATAAAATTTGTGGGCCGTCAAATTTCAATCTGGTATAAAATCTCAAACTCATCCTTACCAGATAACTGGTCCTGATACTTTACTTCACCGATCTTAAAAAAAGAAAATGAATTCTCTTTTGTATATTTGGCAAAAGCATTGTAACTTGATTCGTTCTCAGGCGAGATTGAAACTTGAATTTTATTACAATCTAGATCACTTACAGCTTTGATAAAATGATCAATTAATAGAGAAGCATATTTTTTGCCACGGTATTCTTTTGACACCCCAATCTGCCAGAGATATACGGTATCTTTGTCTACTGAGCTTCTAATCCCTGAGATAAATCCAATTACCTTTTCTTCATCTAAAATCAAAAAACATAGATTAGAAAAATAATTGAATAATGTCCAGTATGTAAAAGGTGTGTGCAACTCTAAAGGTTTACACTCATTGACAAATATCCTTAAGCTATCAATATCTTCTACTGTACATTTTCTGATTATCATCTAATCCCTATAAAAAATAAATAAATTAAAAAATACCTAGATTCGATAGTCCGACGCCCAATAATGCCAACAAGATTACTGAAAGCACTATGAAGGCAATGAATGCTAAGATAAGAGCCAAAAATGCTTTACCCCAAGATGTTCCATAAAGCGCCTTTACTACCCATAAGGTCACTATGAAACTTATAATTGTCCCCAGAATTCCAAGTGGTCCTAAAAGTGAGACTGAGATGGCACTTAGTACTATCAAAACAAATACACAGATTATTGCTTTACTAAATGAAGCTTTTTCTATTCCTGCAAACTTAGTTCCCATCCATAAGAAGATGGCATCTAAGAATATTAGTGCAAAAAAACCTATTATTCCAATAAGCCCTAATGCTGCTATTGCTATTAAATCAATCATTTTTATCACCCATAAATAATAATAGGTATTCAATATTTAAATTTTATTATATAAAATTGCGGAAATCTTGAAAATATCATATAACCTTATATATTATTAATACAAAATATATGTGCGTATAGGTGATACTATGAACCATAAATATGCGATCTTAGTGCTTTCGATATTGGTTTTTTCTCTGCCCATGGCAACTTTTGCCTACAGTTTAATGTGGGAAAAGAGCTATGATGGAGGAAAAAACGATTTTGCAAACAGCTTAGTTTGCGATTTTCAGGACAATATTATTGTCACGGGATCTACATACGTTAAGAGCTGGGATTATATTACTATCAAATACGATAGAAACGGAAATGTTCTCTGGCAAAATATCGAGCAAGAAGACGGGACACAGCAGGCCAATGATGTCACAGTTGACAAGCAAAACAACGTTATTGTTACAGGGATTTCAAGCGGCAGATATTACACAGTGAAATACAACTCTGAGGGGAAAAAACTATGGGCTGAAAAGTTCAATATGGGGGCTAACGATAGTGGCGAAGGTGTTGCTACAGATTCCAAAGGCAACGTAATAGTTACTGGACACTCCTTTATTACTAATCAGTTCGATGTATATACCATTAAATATGATAAAAATGGTAAGATGCTCTGGAAGGTTGTATATCAAGACGCCCATGATGACTTTGCGTATGACGTAGTAGTTGATGCCTCTGACAATATAATTGTTGCAGGAATGACCATGGGTACAAGCAGGGTAGATACAGAAAATTCTTTCATGGTCTTAAAATACGATAAAGATGGCAAATTACTCTGGAGAGCGCAATACGACGGCAAACAGGCCCATGGGATGGGAGTTGCACTTGATTTTGAGGGAAATATCGTAGTTGCAGGTTACGTCCACAATGGCAATGACTTTGATTACAAAACAGTGAAATTCAGCAAAGACGGGAAGATCCTATGGAACAGATCCCATAATGGCGGAAAGGATGACAAAGCCTATGGTGTTGCAATTGACAAAAAGGACAATATTGCAATTACTGGATCATCGTATAAGGGTGGAGCACTTTTCTTTGACTACCTTACAGTGATATATGATAAGAACGGTAAGCAGATTTGGGAACAAAGACAGGCAATTGGAGAAGACGATCAGGCTAATGGCATTGCATTTGACTCGAAAGGAAACGTAGTTGTAACTGGAAGCACAAGATTAAAATCCTGGGAATTCTACACAATAAAGTATAGGACTTAATTTTATATTTTATTTTTTATACAAATTCTATCAAAGAAGAGATATTGTATTTTTTAAATACAATAAAAGATTAGGACAATAATTCAATTTCTATGTTAACTCTTTCAGGAACTTTGACTCTCATTATCTGTCTCATAGTTCTTTCGTCAGCGTCGATTTCAATGAGCCTTTTGTGTATTCTCATTTCCCATCGTTCCCATGTAGCCTTACCGTCACCAGAAGTTGATTTTCTTACTGGTACTTTTAATTTCTTTGTTGGTAATGGTATTGGCCCTGCTATATCTACACCTGTTCGCTCTGCTATCTTCTTAACCTGTGAACAAACTTCGTCAAGTTTTCCAGTTTCCATTGCAGTCAATCTTATTCTAGCTTTTTGCACCTATATCGCCTCATTTAAATAAAAATAAAATAATTAAATTTTATGCTTTAGTGATAGACTGGACCATTCCAGCGGCAACTGTTGCTCCCATATCCCTTACAGCAAACCTGCCCAACTGAGGTATTACTTTTATTTCCTCAATAACCATGGGTTTTGTTGGCTTTATCTGGACAATGGCAGCGCTACCGCTCTTTAGGAAGTCAGGATTTTCTGTCTTTACGTTACCAGTCTTTGGATCAAGTTCTGCAAGTAGTTTTTCAAATGTACATGCTACCTGTGCTGTGTGGCAGTGGAATACTGGTGTATATCCAGCGGTGATGGCTGTTGGGTGTCTTAGAACTACTATCTGTGCTTTGAAAGAGTCGTTTAATGTTACTACTCTTGGTGGGTTGTTTGGATGTCCTAGTACATCTCCTCTCTTAATATCGTTCTTTCCAACACCTCTAACGTTGAATCCAACGTTGTCTCCTGGTAGTGCCTGATCTAGTGTTTCATGGTGCATTTCGATTGTCTTTACTTCGCCAGAAATTGGCTTTCCAAATACTGTTGTAGCTGGCTCGAATAATACTGTGTCTCCCTTCTTCATTATTCCAGTTTCTACTCTTCCAACAGGTACAGTTCCTACACCAGTGATTGTATAAACATCCTGGATTGGAAGTCTGAGTGGCTTGTCTGTTGGTTTATCTGGTTCTTTGAAAGAGTCAACAGCTTCTAATAATGATGGTCCTGTGTACCATGGAGTCTTATCAGATTTACCTACTATGTTGTCTCCGTTAAATGCTGAAGCAGGGATGAACTTTGTTTCTTCAACTTTGAATCCAACTGTCTTGATTAATTTCTCTACTTCTGCCTTAATAGCGTTAAACTTCTCCTGAGAGTAGTTTACTGTGTCCATCTTGTTTACCAATACTGCTAACTGCTGGATACCAAGTGTTCTAGACAAGAAAACGTGTTCCTGTGTCTGTGGCATGATACCATCGTTAACTGCAACTACTAGAACTGCAGCATCTGCTTGTGAAGCTCCAGTAATCATGTTTTTAACGAAATCCCTGTGGCCTGGACAGTCCACGATTGTAATGTATTTTGAATCAGTTTCAAACTTTTTGTGAGAAAGATCTATTGTAACTCCTCTTTCTCTCTCTTCTTTTAGGTTATCCATTACCCATGCAAACTTAAACGTCTTACCCTTTTCTCCCATATCTTCGAATTTCTTAATAAGGTCGGCTCTGATATCACCGTGCATAACTAGCAATTGCCCTACAGATGTGGATTTTCCGTGATCGACATGTCCGATAAAGGCTACATTTAAGTGTGGTTTTTGAGTTGCCATAATTATTTCCTCCTTTTTTTACTATATTTTTATTATATCTGGTATAATCCTCTAAATTAAATCCATTTTTAAGCTTTTTCCATTTTACATGTTTAGGTAATCTTCAGGTTTTGGAGGCTGTGGTTTAAGCCCTTTTCTCTTTCTGATTGCCTCAACGGTCTGCATCTGAAGTTCTGTTGGAAGCTTCTGGTAACCTGCATATTCAGTTGACCATAATGCTCTACCTTCAGTTGCACCTCTTATGTCTCCAGCAAATCCGAACATTTCAGAAACTGGTGAAATAGATACGACTGTTGTGGAATCTCCTTCCTGAGAAATATCCATTATCTGTCCTCTTCTAGACTGCATTTCTCTTGTCACAGCACCCATGTAATCTTGAGGTGTTGTAATAGTTACTTTCTGGATAGGCTCATATATTACTGGTCTTGCGTATAGCATTGCTGCGAATAATCCTTCCCTGACTGCAGGTATGACTTGTGCTGGACCTCTGTGAATGGAATCTTCGTGAAGCTTACAGTCTACAAGTTTTATCTTGAGCTTCATTACGGGCTCCCTTGAATATGGGCCCCCGTCAAGCGCCTCATGAATCGATTGTATGACAAGTTCTATTACTTCGTTAATATAAACTACTCCTTTTGTCATGTTGAAGAATACATTTCCATTGTAAACATCTGCAATACCCTTTACTTCGTCAGTGCCCATTCCAAGTTCTCTAAGCTGTGGACCTAAATCCTTACCTTTAATTCTGCCTTCAGGTATTATCCCCTCTTTTATCGCATTGTAAACATTGTCTTCTAAAGGCTCTACCTGCATATAGAACTTGTTGTGTTTGTTTGGAGATTTACCCTCTACGGCCTCAGATTTGCCATCAATTGATTCTCTGTAGATAACAATTGGCTGGGAAAGTTTAATATCAATTCCTCTGTCGTGAGTAATCCTGTAGCCGACTACCTCTAAATGAAGTTCCCCCATACCCGATAACAGATATTCTCCGCTGTCTTCATTGATTTTAGCTACCAGCGTTGGGTCTTCCTTTGAAACTTGTCTCAAAACTTCGACTAGCTTTGCTAAATCTTTGGTATTCTTTGGCTCTACTGCAACTGTAACTACGGGCTCTGAGTAGTGCTTTATTGCTTCAAATGGTGTTATTGGTTCATCACCTGTGCAGATTGTTTCACCTGCTATTGCTTCTTTCAAACCTGTAACTGCAACTATGTTACCGCAAGGAACTACCTCTAAGTTCTCCCTGTCTGCCCCCATGAAAATCCCGACTTGCTGAACTCTTCTCTTGTTTTTTGTTGCTACTATCCATACTTCTTGGCCAGTTTTTAGAGTTCCTGAAAATAATCTACCTACACTGATTTCTCCAGCATGCGGATCTTGTACAATCTTTGTAACAACCATTCCAAGGTGTCCGTTTGGATTGCACTCCAACATATCCTTACCAACAGCACTTTCAAGGTCTCCCTTCCATATCTGAGGGATCCTATACTTCTGTGCAACTAAAGGATTTGGAAGATGTGTAACCATCATATCAAGAAGGATTTCATGTAAAGGAGATTTTTTAGAAAGTTCCTTTTGAGTATCATTCATACAGTGTTCAATGATATCCTTAAATGATATACCAGTCTTTTTCATGTAAGGGACGTTTATAGCCCAGTTATAGTAAGCTGAACCAAATGCCACACTACCCTCAGTAACGCTTACCTGCCAACTATCCTTAAATTCTGGAGGGGCTGCATTTTTGATTAATTTGTTTACTTCATTGATAATTTTAACGAATCTGTTCTGCAACTCTTCAGGCGAAAGCTGAAGTTCCCTTATCAATCTGTCAACTTTATTAATGAAAAGTGTTGGTTTTACCCTTTCCTTTAGGGCTTGCCTTACCACAGTTTCAGTCTGGGGCATCTTACCCTCTACAGCACAGACAACTATAATGCATCCATCTATTGCCCTCATTGCCCTAGTAACGTCTCCTCCAAAGTCAACGTGTCCAGGGGTATCAATCAAGTTAACTAAGTAATCTTGATCTTTGTTTCTGTGTACCATTGATATGTTAGATGCGTTAATTGTAATTCCCCTTGCCTGCTCCTGCTCATCAAAATCCAAGACAAGCTGTTTTCCTGCGAGGTCCTCTGACATAAGTCCTGCACCGGATAGGAGGTTATCACTCAATGTAGTTTTACCGTGATCAATGTGTGCGGCTATCCCAGTATTTCTTATGTGCGTTGGATCTTTCATTAATTCTTTAACTCTCTTTGCCATCTCTTCTTTTCTGCCCATAATGAATCACCACAATCGAATTATCTGGCCGATTTTGCTATCCTCTCTATTTCTTCCTTCTTGTTTACAGAAAAGCTTGCCATATCCCCTTTTGAAGCAAGGATAATCTCTTCAGCTAATGTTTCATGGAACTTCTTCTTAGTTTTAAAAGTTTTAAGACTTGAACCAAGTGCTATATTCCTTAGTGCCATGTCAAGTCTTCTCTGAGATCCTGTATCAACTGAAAGGTGATACTTAATTCCTCCGTAGGAAAGTGTTGTTACTTCCTCTCTTGGCCCTGCATATTCCAGTGCTTTTACTAGTACTTCCAAAGGATTTTGTTTTGTTTTTTTGTTAATATCTTCAAAAGCAAGTTTTAATGTTTTATAAGTAGCCTGTTTCTTACCTGTGTGGCCACCATGTCTTCTCAAGAATCTTCCACCTGTTTTTCTTCCTGCAGAACCTGATCTCATCATTTTGTTTGCAAGTCTTTCGACTATATTCATTTTATTCTTCCAAAATCTTCTCTTTTGGTGTCTTCCTGCAGTATGAAGAACTACGGTAGGGGTAAGATTAACATAACTCTTTATTCCCAAATCTTCAACGGCAATATCTGTATCCCACTTGCCAAAGACTTTAAGATTATCAGGAACATAAAATCTCTCTTTAACATCCATAATATCTACCTTACCGGCTTCTCTTTCCTTCCTTTAACCATCTCATTTAATGAAACTCTATTTACCTTAATTACTTTAAATCTGACTCCGGGGATATCTCCCATTGACCCACCCTGTCTGCCGCCAATTCCTTCAATTACAACTTCGTCGTGTTCGTCAATGAAGTTTATAGCGCCGTCTCCTGGGCAAAATGCAGTTATCTGTCTTCCATTTTTAATAAGCTGGACTCTGATGCATTTTCTAAGGGCTGAGTTGGGCTGTTTGGCCTCAATAGGCACCTTCTCAAGTACAATTCCCCTAGCCTGTGGGCTACCTTCTAAAGGATCTGATTTAACTTTAAGGTCTAACGCTTGAACTTTGTAACCTTTATCTTTCCATCTAAACTTTTTTCTTATTCCCTCGATTTTTCTCGCAGCGTTTCTGCCATGTGGTTTACTCATATTTACAACCTCTACATGATCATTATATCGTCAAGATTATGATGTCTCTTTAATAGGTTTTTGATTCGATCTATATTTTTTCCTTCTTTTCCTATTACAAGACCCTTATCTTTCTTATTAATATCAAGAACGGCTATCTTCTTGCCATCTTTTCTCTCAGAAACATGAATACTTTTAACTTTAACAGGCCAGATAATATTCTTAATAAACTTGACAGGATCATCTGAATATTCAATTATATCTATTGGTTTATTCAGAGTTTCTTTTACCCTCTGTGCATTCGCACCATTTTTCCCAATGGCAAGGCCCATGTCGCCTTCTTTAACAACATAAACAATTTTATTCTTATTATCTTCAAAAATACAATCTTTAACAGTTGCGCCGGTCATACTTTCAAAAAGTCCAATATACTTTATCTCATCCGTTGAAATTTTAATTCCCATAAACCTTACCTCCAGAAAGTATATTGGACTCTCCGGGAGACATGACCGCCATTACTGAAACTAGAAATGGTTTACCACAAACGGTACCAAGCTCCAGTGATGTACCACCAAACTCTAAGATTGGTATGCTTGATATCTTTGAGTAATATAAAATATCCTCTTTTATACTTTTAGGACAGTTTTGAGTATAGATAATCATCTTAGCATTACCCGTCTTAAGAGAATTAATGGATTTGTTGGTTCCAAGTATTACCTTTCCGGTGTCTACTGTTCTTTTTATTTCTCTATTTACGTCCATTGAATAACCTCCTACTTTTTCATTATAAGTTTAACATTTCCTGTACCCATAGGTATCGGTTGCCCTATTATAACGTTCTCCGTTACCCCTGATAAGGTGTCAATTTCACCAAACTTTGCAGCTTTCATAAGATGGTTGGTAGTAACTTCAAAAGAAGCCCTAGCAAGTATACTGGACTTCTCCCCACTAATTCCATGCCTTCCTATCTGCTTTATCTCCCCCTCCATGGTCATTAAATCAGAAAGTAACATTATGTGTCTGATATCTACTTCAAGACCCTGCTCTTCTAAGGTCTTTCTAATTTCATCTACTATGGCCCTTCTAGCGGCTTCAATTCCAAGTACCCTCTGTATCTCGTTTATATCGTTTGATATTGATCTGGATAAGTCGACCCCGGGGATTTTAAATGCTTCTCCAAGATTTGAACCTTCTGTATATATTACGTATTCCTCTGCTTCTTTTTTTATTAGGGCCCTTTTAACATTCTTTATTCCTTTAAGCTGGTGGCCTTTCACTCTGTTAAAAAATTTTCTAAGTTCCATAAGAGAAACGTCACCGGCCTTCAAAGTTAAAAAATTATCTTCGTCTTCGATGCTCTCGACTTTTTTCAATTTATAAAGTTTTTCTTTGATATCTTCAATTGTAAGTCCTTGTTTTTCCATCTTGTAAGTATCAAGCTCAACTACGATTGACATATTAATAACATCAATTTTCATGCTTTTAGAAATACTTTCAATTGTTGTACCCTCAATTTCCTTGACTATGTCTTCAGCTTTTTCCCTGCTTTCCCTGATTTCTTCATCGAGATAAATCCTCATAACTGGTGTATTTGGATCTTTTCTTGCATCGACAATTTCAATAATTCTCGGAAGACCTAAAGTAACGTTGATATCCGCCACTCCCGCATAGTGAAATGTGTTAAGTGTCATCTGTGTTCCCGGCTCTCCAAGACTTTGCGCCGCTATAGTTCCAACAGCTTCGCCTGGATCAACAAGTGATCTTTCATAAGTTTTAATGCAATCTTCGATTATAGAAGTTACCTCGTCATTGGACAAGTTATATTTTTCATTAGCCATGTAAAGTTTTTCTTTGAGCTGGCCTAAGATATGTTCAGTTGTTTTTTCACCATATTCTACAAGTTGATTATCAATATAAGATAAATCTACCATGACCACACCTCACTCCTTCCTCGAAGTAATTGTTTTGTGTATTATCCAATCTATATCAACGGCTTCTCCATATGAACTCCTTGATGGGTCAACTCCGTCCTCTCCGTATTCAAATTGGATGATATTGTTACTGTTATCCCTAACGGTCCTATCTTTTTCAACTTTTAAGTCTTGTAATGCGTTAATTAATCTTCTCTGCATGTACCCAGATTGTGCAGTTCTGACTGCTGTATCTACTAGCCCTTCTCTTCCACCCATTGAATGGAAGAAAAATTCTGTTGGTGAAAGCCCTTTTCTGTAACTTGAACTAACAAATCCTCTTGCCTTTGCTGAACGATCCCCACGCTTAAAGTGAGGCAAACTTCTTTCCTGATATCCTCTGTGAAGTCTTTTTCCCCTTACGGTCATCTGCCCCAAGCATGCAGCCATCTGAGTCAAGTCGAGCATATTCCCTTTTGCACCTGTCTTTGCCATTATTACAGCGTGCCTCTTCATTCCAAGGTACTGCTCTGCTGCTGCCCCTGCGTTGTCTCTTGCCTTTGCAAGTTCTGCCATGATCCTGTTTTCTAAAGTATCCTCAATTGTCTGACCAGGCTGTTTTTCAAGTTCTCCCCTATTATAAGCATCAATGTTTTCCATGACTTTATTTCTGGCATTTTCCAATATCTCATCGATCCTTTCTAAACCTTCTTCAGGTATATCGACATCATCTATACCAGTTGTGAGGCCTACTTTCATTATAACTGAAATGATAAGCTTTGTAACAGAGTCCAAAAACTCTCTTCCTTCATCTGACCCGTAATCCTTCACAATCTTATCAAGCAATTTACAGCTTGATCTGGCCTTAAATGCTGCCCCGTCGATTACTCCATGCAAGAGTTTTCCTTCTTTTATTACAACATAATTATCAAATTTACAGTTAGCAAATTCACATCTTTCACATTTTCTACATGTCTTTGATCTAAACTCGACACTCAAATCCTTTGGAAGTAAGACTTCAAAGAGTTCTTTTCCAGTCCAGGGTTTTGATCTTTCATTGAACGCTTCGACACCTACTTTATTATTTAGTATGCCTGATTCGTAAAAACTCTCCTCTACCTCTTCGGCGGAAAACTCTGAGCCATCTCTTGTCATGAGATAAGCACCAGAAATATAATCTTGCATACCTCCAATAACAGGCTCTCCAAATCTTGGTGAGATGATGTTCTCCTGAACCTTCATTATTATTCCGGCTTCACTTCTTGCCTCTTCTGTTTGGGGAAGATGTAAATTCATTTCATCCCCGTCGAAGTCAGCGTTGTATGGTGGACATACACAAAGATTTAATCTAAAAGTTTTATATGGCATAACTCTTACTTCATGTGCCATTATGGACAGTCTGTGAAGTGAAGGCTGCCTGTTAAACAATACAATATCTCCATCTCTTAACTGCCTCTCAACTGTAAATCCAACGTCGAGCTCTTCAGCGACATCATCTTTAGTTGTGTCGGTAATTTTCTTTCTTCTTCCGTCATTTCTTATTACGTAATTTGCACCTGGGTGTGTATTTGGCCCATTTCTGACAATAACCTTCATTTCTTCCAAGTTATGCACAGTTACCTTTTCAGGAACTGTTAGCTCAGATGCTACAAAGTCAGGTACTCCAACTTCGTTTATGCTGATATATGGATCTGGTGAAACTACTGTTCTTGCAGAAAAATCAACCCTCTTCCCTGAAAGATTTGATCTGAATCTGCCCTCTTTCCCGGAGAGTCTCTGTGAAATAGTTTTTAGAATCCTACCTGATCTGTGTCTAGCAGGAGGGACTCCTGAAGTGCTATTATTAAAGTAAGTTGTAACATGATACTGTAAAAGTTCCCATAAGTCCTCAACTATAAGCTGTGGTGCCCCTGCATCTATGTTTTCTCTTAATCTCTGATTGATCCTTATGATATCTACTAATTTGTGAGTTAAATCGTCTTCACTTCTGACGCTTGATTCGAGAGTTATGGAAGGCCTTACTGTAACTGGTGGAACTGGCAATACTGTTAATACCATCCACTCTGGTTTTGAAACGTCTTTATTTACACCTATTAATTCATAATCCTCAAGAGGTATTTTTTCTAAACGCTCTCTGACGTCAATTGGGGTTAATTTGTTTCTCTCTTCTCCCCACTCTTCATAAAATGTATAAGGTTTTTCAAACTTGATAGTTCTCTTATCACTGCCACACCATGGACATACACTTTTTGCAGCCTTGTCCATTGTCTCTTTCACAATTATTTCCTTATTCTTTAACCTGTCACTTGCTTTCATGAGCTGATCGTGAAAGTGCTCTCTTTGTGCCGTATCAAGTTTTAGTTTACCGCAATCTCGGCATACTGACTTCAAAATCTTATGTACATCTTTAGCATGCCCTACATGAATTACTGGCCTTGCAAGTTCTATGTGCCCAAAATGCCCAGGGCAATCCCCAAACTTCTGGCCGCATGTCTTACATTTTAAACCTGGATCAATTACTCCAAGTCTCTGGTCCATCAGACCTTTCTCTATAGGGTATCCATCATCATCATAAGTGTCTGCAGTAATTACCCTTAATACGGACATCTTTCTGACATCTTCAGGAGACAATATTCCAAATTGGATTGTGTCTATTACTTTTGGTACTTTAAACATGATGGTCACGCCCTATCCCTAAGTTTTAATTTTGGATCTAAACACATCGACTTTAACTCCTCAAGCAAAAGCTTGAAAGCGTAAGACATTTCGACTGGATAAATATCAGTTTCTTCTTCACAAATTGGACAGTACTCTCTGTTTCTAAGTTTATCATAAACTGCGAGTGATCCACATTTTCCGCATACAAGTATGTCGGCTTTATCTGAAGCGTCAAGTAATCTTTCTTTCAATAGTAAGCTTGTTCCATGGCCAACTAGACAGTCTCTTTCCATCTCACCAAATCTAAGACCTCCTTCCCTGGCCTTACCTTCTGTTGGCTGTCTTGTCAACATCTGTCTTGGACCACGAGACCTTGCATGGATCTTATCGGCAACCATGTGGTGAAGCTTCTGGTAGTAACAAACTCCAACAAATATGTCGGCTTCGATTACCTCTCCTGTAATACCATTGTATAGTCGCTCTCTCCCTGTATTCTTGAACCCGAAGCTCTGAAGAATCTGCCTTATGTCAGACTCTTTTTCTCCGGCAAATAATGTAGCGTCTACAGTTTTTGCTTTAAGTGAGCCTGCTTTGCCCCCAATCATCTCCAGTATTTGACCTACTGTTTTTCTTGAAGGAATTGCATGTGGATTAATTATGAGGTCAGGTGTTATCCCGTGTTCTGTAAATGGCATATCTTTCTGTGGGCATAAGAATCCTAAAACTCCCTTCTGGCCGTGTCTTGAAGCAAATTTGTCTCCAAGCTCAGGTATCCTTTCGTCTCTGGCTTTAATCTTAACGAGTTTGTTTCCATCTTCAGTTTCACTCAATAATACTAAATCGATGATTCCTTTTTCAGAAGGCCTTACTCCAATTGAAGTCTCCCTTCTACCTTCTATGGCTGTTCCGAATTCATCAAGTTCTTCTAAGAACCTTGGAGGGCTTGTCCTACCAATCAGGACATCTCCACCTTTTACTCTAGACTCGGGCCTTATGAATCCGTCAATGTCCAGGTTTTCGTATGCATCTGGACCTCTGTATCCACTTACTGACTCGTCCGGCATCTCAAACTTATCCTGCTGCCCTCCAGGATATCTTCTCTCGTCTGAGTCATATGTTCTAAAGAAAGTAGTTCTTCCAAGACCTCTGTCCACTGAACTCTTGTTAATAATAAGTGCATCTTCTATATTGTATCCTAAGTAAGAAAGTACCGCAACTACAAAGTTTTGACCTGCAGGTCTGTTGTTGAATCCGACTGCATCCATAACTTTTGTTTTAACAATGGGCATCTGAGGGTAGTACATCAAATGACCTCTTGTTTCAACTTTAAGTTTGAAATTAGATTGTGAAAATCCAAGACTCTGTTTTCCCATTCCCGCTCCGTAAGAGTTTCTTGGCGCTGCATTATGCTCCGCAAATGGAACAATTGATGCACATACTCCAAGAATTGATGGGGAGTATATTTCAAGATGAGTGTGTTCTGGGGTCAAATCTTCTTCTGATAGTGCAATGAGAGTGTTTTCTTCCTCTTCAGCATCTAGATACTCAATTATTCCCTCAGCTATTAAATCTGACCATCCTTTGGCTCTTCTTTCGATTGCTTTTACGTGATCTTGAGTTAAAAGGGGCTTGCCATCTTCTACAATGATAAGCGGTCTTCTGACTCTTCCAGGATCACAGTTTATGTGAATCTCATTTGTCATTTCGTAGTAAACAATGTTTGCTTCGTTGTCTATTTTTCCTTTTCTCCTGTCATTTCTTACAGTATCGGTGAATGTTTTTCCGTCTTTTACAAATCCAATTAGATTACCATTTAAGTAAATGTAAGTCATTACTTTAAGACCTGCTACGTCTGTAATCTGCTCTAATCCCAAAGAGAATAGATAGTTCTGGATATCAAGTTCATTTGATCCAATTGAAATGTAGGACATCAAAGCCATGTTTTTTACAAGCCCACAGTTTGGGCCTTCTGGTGTTTCGCTTGGGCATATTCTTCCCCAATGAGTTGGGTGAAGATCTCTAGCTTCAAAGTGAGGCTGAGTTCTTGAAAGCGGAGAAAGAACTCTTCTAAGATGTGAGAATCTTGACATGAAATTTGTATCGTCCATAAGCTGACTTATACCCATTCTGCCTCCAGGCCAAGTTCCAGTTGCCATTGCATATCTGATTCTTTCTGTTAAAACGTCTGCCCTGACTGACTTCTTTACAAAGTCACCTTCGTTTCCTTCTTCAAATCTGCCCCTTGCATATGTTCTTTCAAGCTGATATTTGATATCCCTTGTAAGTTGTACGAATGATAATCTGAATAAATTCTCCAAGAGATCTCCGGCTAATTTTAATCTCTTGTTAGCATAATGATCCTTGTCATCTGACTCTCTCTTGCCAAGTGAAAGTTCAATGACCCTATTTGCCATTATACCTAGATAATAGGCCTTTCTTAATCTATCTGCCTCTTCTGTACCAATGTGTGGTAAAAGATACTTGTCAAGTGCCATCTCAGCACGTTTCAATCTGTACTCTTTCTGCTGGCCCATTGCCAATCGTTTACCAAGATAGTCCAGTGCAAGTTCCTTATCAGTTATATCCATTGACTCTTCTAAGTTATCCAAAAGTTCCTTCTGGATATCCTTTTCAGAAGATACAGAATTGACTATATCAATATCCTTCTCAAGGCCCAATGATTTCATCAAAGTTACAAATGGCATCTTTCCAGGGAGTGATGGGAATGATACCCTAAGAAGTCCATCTTTTTTTCTCTCTACTGTGACTAATGCCCTAAATCCGCTTCTTGTTGAAAATACTTTTGCTATTGCAACAGATAATCTCTCATCAATTTCAACTAATATCCTGTTTGGCGCCAAATCTTCTATTGCGACTACTACTCTTTCTGCACCATTAATTATGAAATATCCACCGGGGTCTCTAGCGTCTTCCCCTTTCAAAATAAGCTCGTCTCTCCCTAACCCATTAAGACTACAAGCTTGTGACTTTAACATAATGGGAAGCTTACCAATCTCTACCTCTACTGGCTCTCTTTCCTTTTCTTCTATAACAGGTATAAACTCAAGATAAAGAGGAACAACATAGGAAAGGCTCCTGAGCCTTGCTTCTTGAGGGAAAAAATCTCTCTTTGAACCATCTGCTTCCTTATATATTGGCTCTCCAGCTCTTATCTTACCAAATTTAACATGAAATCCTTCAATATCCGTATCGATTTTAGCTTGTTCATTAATAACTTCCTGAAGTCTTCTTCCAACAAAATCATTAAAAGAATCAAGATGCTGCCTTACGAAACCTTTTTCATTAAAAAATGATTCAATAACTACCCATCTATCCAACTACTATCACCTCTATTCCTCCCCGGATTCCTCTTCAATTATTTCATCAACTAAATCTTCTTCCAATCCCTGCTTTATATCTTCACCAATGACATATCTATAGAAAACGCTTTTTCCCGCAGGAGAATCAGACCTCACAATTTTTATTACATCTCCAGATTTAGCCCCAATAATTTTCACAACGGGGTCAGTATCTAGAATCAAGGGAAGTTTGTCATGAGTTACATTAAATTTCTGCAAAATTTCGTTAGATTCTTCTTCTGTAAGAATAGTATGTTCAGGAACAAATTCATTATCCAATATATTAATCTTTTTTTTCGTCATTATTACCTCTCCTTGGATGTGACGGGCTCGAGGGGATTTGAACCCCCGACTCCCGGCTTAAAAGGCCGGTGCTCTAGCCAGACTGAGCTACGAGCCCGTATAAAAGGAGTTTTTTTTACAAAAAGCCTCTTCAGGGTGCAGATTTCAGTTTTTGGAATTGAAAATGGAGTGCTATTTAAGCTTTTCGGTGACTTCCTGAAGACGCTTACAAGAATTTTATCACCTTATTTTCATATTAATGGCTAATTGCCTTTATCCTATAATTATACGATCATCATTATGGCGCCCGAGTCGGGATTTGAACCCGAGTCACAAGAGTGACAGTCTTGGATGATGGGCCGGGCTACACCACTCGGGCATAATAATGCAAATCCATCAATATAAAATGCATATTTAAGCCTTTCCATTTCCTTTCACAGAAACTCTTTTAAGATATTTCTAAGTAATTTTGTAAAGGTGATTTCGTGAATCCAAAGGTAATGACTCACAATAAAAATCTTACAAAAGAAAGAAATAGTAGAGGGTTCTCTTTAGGAGAATTAAGAGAAGCCAATGTTTCAGTTAATCGTGCAAATTCTCTAGGTATTATTCTAGATTTTAGAAGAGGCACTGTCCGTGAAACTAATGTAACTCTTCTTAAAGATATACTCAATAAAAATGTAGAAGCCAAAAAACAGAGAAAAGCCGATGCACAGAAACAGGTTGGGGAAGTAAAAGAAAAAGTAAAATCAGAGAAAGCAAAGAAACCAGCGCCTAAAAAAGAAGAAGCTAAAGAAGAGGCGGAATCAGAAGTAAAGCCAGAGAAAGCAAAGAAACCAGCTGCAAAAAAGGCAGCGCCAAAGAAGAAGACTACAGAAGTAAAAAAAACTGAAGCTAAAGAAGTAAAGCCTAAGAAGCCAGCTGCAAAAAAGGCAGCGCCAAAGAAAGAAAAGGTAAACAAAGAGTAAGTAGTTATTTTAATTAATAGAATATTTGATAGAGGCGCTAATAAGTCCTCTATGCTATTTTTTTAATCGTATTCTCTCCAAGTAAAATTACACTTTGTGCATCTGTAAAATTTTGTTGCCGGTTCATCTCCGCTTCTAGTTTGAAGCATCCACCAGTAAGCTTCCCTGTTGTGGCATTTTTTACATTCTTCCTTAACTTTAGGCATTGCCATATTGGTATTCTCAATTATAACGACTTCATCATCAGATTTATTTTTTTCAGAATGCTCAAATCTACTTTTTTCATCTATATCTTTCTCATAACCACATCTACAAGCGTATAGAGACTTGCCCTCTTTTTTATTAACGCGTAAAAGAGTACCGCAATTTGGACAAAATTCCATTAAATGCTCACCAAAAAGAAGGGCTAAACCTGGTTTATAAGCGTTTCTAATTAACATATCTTTTGTTCTTTTACAAAATTAATTAATAAAAGAGAAATCAATGACAAAAATAGTGAAAAATAAAGAGGGTAGTTCATGCCCAAGAGTTTCCATAGAAGACCTGCTATAAAAGAAGCGGGAAAGGCTATTAGTCCGGTAATAAATTGGAAAGATCCCAGCGAAGTGGCCCTATAATCCAAAGGGCATATTTCAGAGGCCAAGGTTTTTTGCGATACATCAATAGCTGATTTGTAGAGGCCATAAATACAAAATATCAACATGACACCCATAAAACTCCTAGTGAGAATCAGACTACCACAGACAAGTGCAAAAGATAGATAAGAGATCATCAACACTTTTTTTCTCCCAATTCTATCTGCCATCTTTCCAAATGGATATGAAAAAATTGTGCTTGAGACTGTGAAAATCAAGTAGAAAATAGGAACAGTATATATTGAAAATCCAATATCTTTGGCATATAGCAAAAAGAAGGAGTAGCTGAAAGCCCCTAATGCAAATAGTCCATTTACAAATACAAACAATCGAAAGTTTTTATCAAAAAGATTTATTGAAAAAGCTCTTTTCTGGACTTCAAATTTTTTTTCTTTTATAAAATGATAGATTATAAAAGCTGAGAAAAAGGATGGAATCGATGCCAAAAGAATTAGATTCCTAAATCCAAGATATTTTAATAATAAAATTGATAAAGTAATTCCAACAATTGCACCAAAGTTGTCCATTGCTCGGAGAAATCCAAAGTTTGCACCTCTGTTCTCTTTTGAGGATAGTTCTGCAATCATTGCGTCTCTTGGTGCACCTCTAATTTTACCTGCCCGGTCCAGGGCTTTGAATGGAATAAGATATGTCCATATTGGGGAAAAGGCATATCCTAATCTAGCAACTCCGGATGAGATGTATCCTGTCCAAACAAATATTTTTCTTCTTCTAAATTTGTCCGATAGGAAACCTGAAAATGCACTAGAAATTGAAACTAAAGCGTCCCCTATACCATCAATAAGCCCTAAGACTACCACATCAGCACCCAAGAAAACAGTTACAAATAGAGGCCATATTGGGTAAATCATGTCAGAGCCCAAATCATTTAAGAAAGAAGCTAATGAGAAAACATGTAGCTCTTTTTTATTTTCTTTTTCGTTTTTCATTGGTTCGCCTCTACGACCTCGTCTATATTTAAACAATCTTCATTTTAAGTTCATATAACTTTTTCTTGATAAGAATATCTCATCATTTGTTAAAAGATATCTTAAGAATGGATAGAACTATTAGTACACGGCGCCAAGGCTCACAAAAATTAAATAAAAAATAAGAAAAGAAAAAATAAATTTTTAATTTATGGTATAATAAGGTCTCTTTCTCCGGCAGGGACGAACTCCCTCATGGCACCTCTTCCGAACTCCTTTGTAATGTTTGCGAAGTCGAAAGGTAGTGACCTGTCGGCGAATGCGACCTTTATGTGTGGTGACAGCGCCCATGCATCGAATCTTGATGAATGTGCAGCTGCAACTATACCTGCGTATGCACTCTGGTGTCCTACGTTCATTGCGTAGCTTGGGTAGTTACCTCCCCTAAGCTCGAATGGTAAACCTTCATCAGACCTGTATGAGAAGGTGTTTGCGGCACCAATCTGATCCTGAAGGTCGTATCCGTAGAATCCGAATCTTCCCATCTGCTCCTTGTGTATGTTACATGCAAGGTACCATGCTGAAAGACCAGCCTGAGCGTTACCTGTTGCCATAGCTACACTTGTTCCGGCTGCTGCAGAGATGCATGTTGCCCTCTGTGATCCACCGAAGTGTGTCTCCATAACTGCTGGGTAAAGTTCATACTGCTCTAAACAGTACATAGCAACGTCTGTTCCGATGTCGTTTATGAGCTTTACACTTGGTTTCTGCTTTGCGAGATCGCCATACTTGTCCTTTACGTGCTCCATTCCCCAGTATACAAAGTCTTCAAGGATGTTATCGGTGTATGCTGCTGTTGCATACTGTGTGAATCCGACACCACCAGACATGTATGATCCGAGGTATATCTGATCGTAAATTAAAGCGGCAAGAGCTATTGTTTCAAGTGAATGTCTTGCTGGGTCATCTGGGTATTTAGCTAGTGACTGTGCACAGTCAGATACGATTCCGTACATAAGCCCTCCGGGCTCGTTTGGACCTCTCGCCCTTCTTGCTGGCATCATGTCAGACATCTGTATGACTGAACCGTGTTTTGCAGCGTATGCGAAATCTCCAGTTGCGGCTTCTCCGGCACATAAGTTGTATGCACCAATGAATGCCATACCGATCTGCATTGCACTCCATCTGGAAACTGTTCCTCCGTCACAGATTCTTCCAACAACTGTTGGAATTCTAACTACCTGCCACATTGATTTTCCAATAGCCTTCTTAAGTTCGGCTGCTTGTGCTGCAGGGAATTCTTTGTTTATATCGATAACGAATCTTGAATCAATTTCATCAATTAATTCATCGTTTCCAGAATAAACCTTTACATAAGAGTCTTTTACCAATCTTGGGTCAGTTTCAACCATGTGTTCCTGAATGACAGCTGCACCAGGCATTGCGTGGTTTACTACTTCAAGATAGTGATTAATTGTTTCTGGAGTGACTTCTTTACCAAGTCTCTTTTCAAGAATGTTGTGTGGTGAGTCAAGTCCTACGAGGATTGTCCTTCTCATATCGTCCCATGCCTGTTGCATAGCGGCGTTGTTCACGAAGTGAAGGTCATCCATGTTAGCAATAATGTCTGTGTGTGAAAGCTGGTAGGGCATTAATACTCTCTGACCTTGTGGCATACCTACTGATGGGTTGTACCCAGGTATTCCTCTTTCTTTTGCAATCTGCAGACCTGCATCATGAAATTCTACTTTTCTCTTGTTCTGCTTGTATCCACCGTATACGTAGTACTTTGTATTTTTCTTGTCAGGAGCTTCTTCGAATTTCTTTTTCATTGCCTGCATAAAGTTGTGTTTTTCATCTTTATATACCATTCATATCCCCTCCTTAAAACTTGGCCTCCTTAAATGGCTCGAATCCACCAAAGGATCTCTCCCAGTGAACATTCTGTACCATTTGAAGAACTTCGGCGTCTTGCTTTATTGTAATACCGTCTGCTCTGTAGATTGTTGTTCTTGTCTTAAGTTCATTTTCAGAGAGTGGCTTACCAACAGATATTGGGGCTGGTACTGGTTCTCCAACCATATCTTTTACGTACTTTACTTCTCCTGTGCTCTTGTCAAAAACATATCTCTGCATTGCATCAAACATGATACCGTTTTCATCAAGTCTTAGAGCATGTCCGTGGACTGTTCTTCCTCTAATTCCTGTTCTTGCAGCATCAAATGTTTCAGATTCAATAAGTTCTTTAGCTATTGCTTCAACATCTCTTTCTCTTGCTTCTACTACGTGTCTTCCAGAAAGTGTTCCGCTATCCATACCTCTGTACCTGTATGAGTACATCCAAGATCTCTGATAAGGAGATATTGGGGCAAAGTAAACGGAGTCAGTAAACTGAACATATCTAATTCTGTCCCCAGCTTTGGCACCAGGTGTTGGTTCTACAAGTTCCCTTATTGGGCATTCTGGTTCTCCCATTTCCTCTAATGGTGGGTGAACGCTCTTGTAGTCCTCTCCAGGCTGTCTGTGGCCAAGAACTCTTACAACATCCTCATCGGATACTGATCTTATCTTTTGGAGTTTGTATGCAGGATCCATATATTTTTTTCTGTTTTTTGATGGATCTGATGTTCCAGGGTGAAATTGTGCTTTATATCCCATAATTATTCCTCCTAATTTAGACCCTTTCATTTATATAGTCAGATACCCCTTTTTTATATTTTGTAAATCGGCCTAATTCAATATTATATCCAAAAGGCAGAAATTCATCACAAACATCTTTTATGATTTTTTGGACATCTTCATTGTTGTCCTCTACTTCAATCCATATCCATCCAACCATATAATTCTCATTTTCATTTGAATTTACAGAAGGTCCATGAACTGAAACATTTGTGACAAAGTCAAACCTAGTGAGTTCATCAGTGATCTTATCTGCAGTTTCTTTAGATATCAATTTGAAAGGAAATATCTGTATCTCGGGCCTAATTTTCAATATTACTCCTCCTAAATACCTCCTTTAATCTTGACAGCGGCTTGGTTTACATACTTCATTGGTTCTGCAAACTCAGGTACTGTGGAGAAAACTTCTTTAATTAATCCGGATGTCGCTTCTGGTGAGAACATCTGTGTTCCTGCATCTAATGCCATTGCGGCAGCGATACATGGAATAACGAAACCTTTTGAGTGTCTTGTAACGATGTGGTTTCCGTTGAATATACCAGGCCCTCCTCCACCATAAATGGAGTGTGAGAAGAATGACATACCAACAGTTGTACCCTGAGCTCTTCCAAAGTCTACACCAGGTAGACCTGTTTCGTGCTCAACTAAGTCGTTAAAGTATAAGACTGTTGAAGGTATTCCTTGACCTGCTCTCATTGCACCACAGTTTACCATAACTGATGCGAGCATTCCTGATGCGGCATATGCATTCCACAATGGGATATCTTTAGCCTTGTATACTTTGTATCCAGAGGGTAATGTCTTGTCTACTGTTATAACCTTATCTTCAATTGCTTTTCCAACTAAGGATTCAACAACTGACCCTATTGTTCCTTTCTTTCCATTAGCTTTAACTAACTCATATGTAATATTGTTTGCGTTCATTCCTTGGTATGCAAGTCCTAAGAGGTGTAGTCTCTCGAATGGTCCTACAGCATCTCCCATTTCAAACATTGCAGTCTGTTCAAGAATTGAGGCAAGTGCGGCTGAGTTCATTGCATTTTTCTTTGTTGTTGCAACGATATGGTTAACCATAATGTTTCTTAGTGAATAACCAAGACCTTCGTTCTTTTGAGGGACTTCAAGCATAGCTTGAATCTTTGCACCCTTAAGATCAAGGGTCTGTGGATAGGATCCCCATATTGCGGCCTTTATAACGTTTGCATCAAATATGCTAACATCGAACACATCAATAATAGCTTGTGTTACGGCTGATGCAGTTGCAGTCATACCTACAGTGTATTCACAAAACATTCTCTTTGTTGGTACTTGTACCAACATTCTTTCATTGTTTCCTAAAAGCGTTACTAAAGTATCGTCTTTTGCATCAACTTTAAGAATTTCTTCTACTCTCTTTTTGATCTCTGGGGCTTTCCCGACAACATCGAGTTTCATTTCTCTTCCCATGATAACTTGGCCTTTACCACCAAGTGCTCCTGTGGCGAGTGCTGACTGGGTGCCTTTAAGATCGACAGCAATTGTCCTGACAATTTTGGAAACTATGCTCTGAATTGCCTCGTTTTTTAGAGGGCTGAGAGCTTCCAACGGGACTCCACTTTCAATGAGTTTACCCCTGTCAGAATACAAATCTATTTTGTCGCTATATTTTGGCATATAGTATTCCTCCTTTTTTTTGATATCCAAAAACAGGATATCATGTCCAAGATTCTTAAAGTCCATTAAACGGACTTCAGAGATACCTCATACAAATAATATTTAAGTGTTTCTATTTAGAATATTTATTTGATATGCCAAACTAACAACAAACTCTAATTTTATTTAAATTATAAATTTTATTAATAATATTATATTTAATAAAAAGAAGTTAAAATGAATAAATCAATAAGTATTAAACAAAATACAAAAATAAATAAAAATATCCCGATATTTAATTCTATAGAGGCATTCTAACTAGAAAAATGTGTGTATGTCTTAAATATTCTCTATAATCTGATAGATTTTATCAAGATCAATTTGATAATTCTCGATTTTACCATCATCACATAGTCTAGATATCTCGGGATCTACTGGTATACTTCCTATTTCTGGAAGTCCCATCTTCGAGTTTTCACCATTTCCGAATAAATCTATTTTTTTTCCACATGTGGGGCATGATGCATATGCCATATTTTCAACTACACCCAATACTTTAACATTCAACTCTTCAGCCATTGAAACTGCTTTTTTCACTATTGTTGAAGCTAAAATTTGTGGGGAGGTTACAACTACAAATCCATCGAGTTTTATACTTTGCATTAGGGTAAGTTGAACGTCACTAGTACCCGGGGGTAAATCAAATAACAAATAATCGATATCTTCCCATAAGACATCTGAAAGAAATTGTGAAACGGCACCACTTATTCTTAATCCCCTCCATATAACGGCATCTTCGTTATTTGGTAGAAAAAGACTCATTGACATAATCTTAATGCCACTTTTAGAAACAACAGGTATTATTCCAGAACTGCCCCCAATTGGTTTTTCGTCTATTCCAAACATCATAGGTATACTTGGGCCAGTTATATCGAGATCTAGTATCCCCACTGTTTTTCCTTGTTTTGCAAGGTAAGAGGCAATAAGAGAAGTTACAACGGATTTCCCCACTCCACCTTTACCACTTCCAACTGCAATTTTTTTTCCTATTTTTGACATTCTTTCATCGATATTGATTTTTTGAACTTTCAAGTGTTCTTTGAGATTAGATTCCATTTTTATCCCCTAATAAATTCAATGTTTATGATCGCTACATGCATCTTCATTAGACATTTTGTGAAGTTTTCCTTGAATAAAGTAGTCTAAAGCTTCTTTTGCAAGACCTTGCATAGTTATATATATCTCAACATTTTGAGATCTTAATTTTTCTAAAGCTCTTGGTCCAGCTCCAAGACAAATTAAAGCTTGGATTTTTTTCTCGATAAGTATGTCTGATGGTGTTAGATTTCCTCCAAAATGTTCACCACTATTTTTAATTATCTCGGTGAAATTAATCAAATTATCTTTGATATCTACTAAAGTAAATGTTGGTGCTTTGCCAAAATGAGGGAATATTTCATCTTCTATCCCTCCGATAAAACCAGTTGGTATTGCTACTTTCATAATATCATCTCCTTTGTAAGAAAAATATTGTTAATTAATTTTTGTTATTGTCTAAATTTGAATTATTTGATCTACAAAATCCCATTCTGTTTCCATGCCTACCACCGTTGACTCTGTGTACATTTGAACTATTACATTTAGGGCAATTCAAATTAATACCCATTTTTCCATTTCCATGAGGTAAATCCCATTCGTAGTTACAGTCATAACACTTAAACTTCCTATTATCCATAATAATTCACTTCGTTGTTATTGTATCTTCAATATGAATATTTATTCATAATTTATAAATTTAACTATTAACTAGAATCACAAAATTAAAATTGCCATGAACCCTGAACCAATTATAAAAAATATTGGATCTATTCTAGTTTTACAATTAAAATAAAAATTGCTAGTACTAGTATTATGGACTTTATACAAAGATTTATCAAAAATTAGTACTAAAGAATAATCATGATCTTACGATATAAATGCATTAGCACTCAAGACAATATTTATGAATTTATATTCGTAATCCAAAAACTTAAATATGGTTAAGAGTTTTAAAATCAACATAAACAAAAGATGGGGATTAAATTGAGCGAATATCTTTTGGAAGTTGAAAATATATCAATTGACTTTGATAATAAGAAGATCCTTGATAATGTATCATTCAAAGTGAAAGAAGGAGAATCCTTAGGATTATTGGGAAAAAGTGGTAGCGGTAAATCAGTTCTTATCAACATTTTGAGGGGAACTAAAGAGTATAGGCCTACCAAAGGTAAGATTTTCTACAACGTTTCTTATTGCCCCAAATGTATGAAGGTGGACTTTCCAAGTAAAAAGGGAACCCCATGCACGAAATGCAATGAAGAAATGATTCTAAAAAAAGTAGATTTCTGGGAAGATACAGCTCTTTTTAATCCAATACGAAAAAGAACTGCAATCATGTTACAACGTACCTTTTCTCTTTATGGTGAAAAAACAGTAATGGAGAATATGCAGGATGCTTTTACAGAAACTGAGATACCAAAAAATATGGTAATACCCAAGATTATAGAACTTTTACAAAAGGTCAATATGATCCAAAGGATGACCCATATTGCAAGAGACCTATCTGGTGGGGAAAAACAGAGGATTGTTCTTGCAAGACAACTTGCTATAAATCCAATGTTACTTTTAGCAGATGAGCCAACTGGAACTTTGGATCCTTTAACTGCAAACACAGTCCATAATGTATTACTAGACGCAGTAAAACAAGGAATGTCTTTAATAGTTACATCTCACTGGCCTGAAGCTATTGAGTTATTGGCCCAAAAGGCAGTCTGGCTTGAAAACGGAAAAGTAATACACGATGGGGATTCAAAAGAAGTAGTTAAGGCCTTTATGGAAAAATTAATGCCTGAAGAGAAAGTAAGATTTCCAGGAATTGGTAGCGGTATAATCGAATTATGGGATGTAAAAAAGTATTACTATTCAATATCTCGTGGAGTTGTTAAGGCCGTTGATGGAGTTACTTTTGCAGTTAATGAAAAAGAGATTTTTGGCCTTGTAGGTAAGAGTGGAACTGGTAAAACTACAGTTTCAAGAATGATTGCAGGCATTACACCTTTTACTGAAGGTGAGCTAAATATTAGAATTGGTGATGAATGGATAGACATGAAAGAACCTGGATTCCTAGGTAAAGGTAAGGCAATGCTTTACATGGGAGTTCTTCACCAAGAATACACCTTGTACCCTGACAAAAATGTATTGCAAAATCTTACCGATGCTATCGGGATTAAACTTCCCAAAGAATTAGGAAAAATGAAGGTAATCTCAGTTTTAGAGGGAGTGGGCTTTGAAGATCAAAAGGAGCTAGATGAAATCTTAAATAAGATGCCTGATGCTTTGTCAGTTGGAGAAAAACACAGAATTGCACTGGCTCAGGTATTAATCAAAGAACCAAGAATAGTGATTCTTGATGAGCCAACTGGTACAATGGATCCATTCACAAGAAAAATAGTTGCTAAATCGATTAGAAAAGCAAGAGAAGTGCTGGGTGAAACATTTTTGATAGTCACTCACGACTCAGATTTTATCGTAGATGTTTGTGATAGGGCATGCTTCATGAAAGATGGCAAAGTTGTCTTCATAGGAGAGCCCGAAGATATAAAGGAAAAGATGCTTTCAACAGAAGAGGCAGATAAGGAATAATTATATTTTTCTCTTTTAAATTTTATTTACCTTAATTCGATTTCATAATACAAGGTTTTGAAAAGCAATAATATGAAACATTGCTTAACAATAATATTAAAATATTAATAAATATTGATACTATGTGCTTTCAAAAATAAATGAGTAATTATCGTGATAGAACGTGAAGATACCTAGTAAGGCTTTTATGGACCCTGATAAC
>LNGC01000007.1 GCA_001587715.1 Candidatus Methanofastidiosum methylothiophilum
TAGGGCAAATCCAATGTCTATATTTCCTTTTTCTCTCATGAAATCTGAAAAAGAAGCGAGATTTTCTTTAAGAGGTTCGGGATTTCTTGGAAAAGGCTCTTTGGCATCGCAATTTAGTTTTATTACCTTAAACCCAAGTTTCTCAATAAACAAAGGTATATATTCCGAACCTGCTGCATTACAAGCGTCAATAGCTACAGTGAAATTATCCTTGCCTAGACAATCAAAATCAATCTTTTGAAAAACAGAGCTCATATGAAGTTCTTTTGCATTTGAATCATCACTTAATTTTCCAAGTTTATCGTAAGTCTGAAGTTTAAATTTTTTTTCTTCAAGATTTCTTTTAATGGCAATAATTTTTTTTTCATTAAAGAATATACCATTTCCTTCAATGAATTTTAATCCGTTCCATTTTTCAGGATTGTGACTTGCAGTAATGGATATACCGCCTGAAGCACTTTTTATTTTTGTAACGAATTGTACAGTGGGTGTAGGGGCAATTCCAATATCAATTATATCAAATCCCAAAGCTTGAAGTGAAGAAATAACTGCATTCTTTACCATGTTTCCCGATATTCTTGAATCGTTTCCAATAACAACTTTGCCTTGGGGAATCTCTTTTGTAAAAGAAGAAACATAATCACATATGAGCGTTGGAGATAAACCTTCTCCCACTACCCCCCTAAGACCAGAAACTCCGAATATTACGTCCATAAGTTCACCTTAAAGAAAATTTATTGGATGATACTCCACAACTATTTCTTTCATCTTTTGTTAGTTCAAATATTTTTTTCATCATTTCCTCGTACTCTTTTGTTAAAATAACTCCACGTCTTTCTGCTGCCCTAGAATAAGTTGTTATTGCAGAATCAAAAAATAGCTCTGACGGCTCTGATCCAATTGATTTTGCCCACATGCAAAAACTGGGAACATCTTCAGAGATTGTACCATGGATATGGGCTGCAAATCCAATCTTTTTCCCAGTATAAATCATTGTTCCAATAGAAGATTTTGCATTGTCCCCTATTACACATCCAAAAAACTGCTGCCCAGAATCAAGTATCTTTCCGGAAATTTTGTATTTTATTGTCCCATATGTATCTTTTAAGTCACTGTTTGATGTGCCTGCCCCAAGATTAACCCATTCCCCTAAGTAAGAGTGGCCTACAAATCCATAATGTTGCTTGTTTGAACATCCATGAAAAATAGACTCTTCTATCTCCCCTCCAATCTTACATACGTTTCCAATTGAACATTCCTGGATCCTACCACTTTTTATAAGACAGTTTTTTCCAATATAGGTGGGCCCAGCTATTCTAGAAAAGGCACGAACATCGGTATTGTCACCTATGTATATTGGTCCATTTCTTACGTCAAAGACAATGTTTTTTTCAGCTTCAACACCCTTGCCAATAAAAACTAGTTTCTTGTCACCCTTAATATCAATATCAATGGAATTTATACTTTTTTTAGCGCAGTAAATGGAGAATTCTCTCTTAATTTCATTACTGTTTTCATTAATTATATCCCAGGGATATCTTATTAATTTAACATTTGATATCTTGAATTCTTTTAATCCTTTTTTAATTAATTTTTCAATATCTCCGTATCCAGAAATGCTTATCTCATTCAATGTTTTTTCTTTAATGTAAATCAATGCGATTTCGTTATTAAAATAGTATACTCCTTCTTCCTTAATTTCAGGTCTTTCTTTCATTATTAATCTTCCATTAATGAAGAGCATATCTCCCCTGATAGGTTCTTTAAGGAAAAGATTTCCCTCCGAAAATAAAGATTTCAGATAATCTCTCATCAATACATATAGAGTCGCCTCTGGAAAGAAAAATTCAATTTTTTCTCTTAAATTTTTAAATCCGCATCTTAGCTCAAAAATAGGCCTTGAATAAGTAAGGGGTAAAAAGTTTTCGTAAATACCATCTTCAAATATGCAAATGTTATCCAAATAATCCCCTAATGATTATTTATACGTATACATTTAAAAGTTGTGATTAGAATAATAAAATCAATCAAAATAACTTTCGGATGTTAGATTAGATGCAGGATATAGAAAAATTTCTTAAAGAAATGCTTAATAAAAAACTGGTTATATTGGGAATGGGTAGTGAACTCAGAGGAGATGATGGCATAGGTCCATGCCTTTCTGAAAAGCTTTCTGTTTTTAATAATGAATCTTTTCTCAGCATCAATGGAGATTTAGTTCCAGAAAATTTCACCCGTGAATTAAGAGATTTTCAACCTAACAACATAATTATTGTAGACGCAGCATTTATGGAAAAGCCAGCAGGCCATATGAAAATTATAAGTATAAATGAAATAACGGGGATCTCTTTTTCTTCACATTCAATGCCAATATCAATTCTTGGAAAGTATCTCTCAAAAGAAATTGGTGCGGAAATATATATTCTTGGAATACAGGCAGCCAATATTGATTTTGGAAGCGAGATTTCTCCAAAAGTTAGAGAATCAGCAAAAAGAATATTTGAGATTATTAAAAAAGAGATGGATTAATCGCCATTTAATTTTTCTAAAAGATTTGTGATTTCTGAGTCATTCAGCTCTTTAATCCGATATTTTTTCAGAAGTTTTTCCCTAGGATTAATTACTTCGACTTCTTCCATCTTAAGATCTTTAATAATTATACATTCAGGATGAGATACCTTTACCATGTCAATATCATTTGAATTAAGTCTTACAACTGAAACTCCACACCTTTTGAATTCAAAAGCATTTTCAAATCTACACTCATTACCATGAAATACTGTCCCAGAGTTAATTAATTTTCGCTCCCCTCCTATTAGTTCACCTTCGGATAAAATGACTTTTATCTCTTCTTCATACTCTCCTTTGTCAGCAAGTATTCTTACATATCCGGTAAATCTACTAAAATCTTTCATAATCTCTTGAATGAATTCACCAAATGAATCCATCTTCAAGTTGTATTTTACAGATGTCTTTATTATTTGCCCTTTCGGGAGCTTCATGTTGATACCTTTGAGTATTAGTCTTTAAATCTTTCGAACAATACAATGCAGGGCGCGTTCTCGTTAAATTCAAAATTATATCTATACTTTAAAGATTCACCTTCGAGATTATAGTCAAGTGCACCAAGTAATGTTATTGCTCTAAGGCATGCAATCTCTTTTTTTTCATAAATCAGCTTCTTACAATGAAATTTATATGGGCATTGAATTGCCCTAAAGGTAAAATTTTTATCATCGCCTACAAATTCGAAGTCATCTGGATTAAAAAACTGAGCGGTGACGAGTGCATCAATAAACATCTTGACCGTATTGTATGGGGATAATCCTTTAGTGAACTCCATCCCAAGTTCTCCCCAAGATTCTATAAATGGACGGATAGCAATTGTTCCCCATTGTCGATAAAATAGCTTGGGCCTATCAAAAAATACATTGGCTGTTGATTCGACACCATAAAGCCATGCATTCATAATCACTTGGGTGAACTTTAGCTTCTTATCTAGAGTCATTGTATTATACCTCATATTATTTATATTTCGGTTGATAAATATTTTAATTTTTCTTTATTTAAGTCTTACTAGGAAACAATAATTAGATTTAAATTTGAATGTTATACCATAACTTTAGGAAGAGTGGCATAATGAATACCTCAAGAAATGATGACATGATGATGCTTTCATCACTTAATGAATGGGAGCTAGTTGATCTTTTACTCTTTAATATCAAAAATCTCTGGAGGGTAGATGGACTCTATTTTTTAGGGATAGAAGAAAAGTTTGGGATGGAAGCTGCAACAAGCATTGATGTTAATTGTTGGGAATACCTAGCAGAGATCGAGGCTAAATACCTTAAGAAGATGTTCTCACTTGAATCAAACTTAGAAGGACTTGCAAAAGCTTTGAGATATACAAGTTGGGCGCTAGACCACCCTTCAAAAGAGATAGAAATCAAAGATGAAGTTCTGGTCTTCCGAATAACAGACTGCCATACACAGAAAACTAGAAAGGAAAAAGGTCTACCTCAGTTTTCTTGTAAAAGTGTAAGATTCAATTATCTAAAAATTTTTGTAGAAAATTTTTCGCCAAATATTGACGTATGTTGTAAAATATGCCCTCCAGATATACACCCGGATAATATTTGGTGTGAATGGCATTTTACAATTAAAAAACAATAGAAAAGGTTAAAAATAAGGTTAACCTAAAATTTGAAAGTGAGTTTATGGCTACATGGAAAAATACTACAAATGACATAGTGAAATGTCCTAAGTGTGGCTTTGTCTTTTCAAAGCAGTACTCAAGAGTCGTTTCATGCCAAACATGTCCAATGGCAACGTCAGGATGCGTTATGATAAAGTGCCCCAGGTGTCAAGAAGAGTTCTAATCTTGGGATAAAAATAATATATTCCTTGTAGTTATATTAATACCGAAAAATATATAAAGAAATATATAAAAAAAAATATGGAGGAGAGAAAATATTCCGATTATAATTACCCTCCTTTGTGTCCAAAAGATTCCATCTGAATTTGCCCTTTTGGGCTCTCTCCTCCAAAAATGGGGTAGATACATTGCAATATTGGGATGAAAAAATAGAAACGATGAAAAGAGATGAACTGGAAGAATTCCAGTTAAAACATCTTAAACATATATTGAATCATGCTTATAACAATAGTGAATACTACAGAAATAGTTTTAGAGAAGCTGGGGTATCTCCGGGGGATGTTAATACTCTTCCCGATATTCAAAAACTTCCAACTATCCAAAAGGACAATATTAGAAAGGATCAAGAAGTTACACCCCCATTAGGAAAGATGACTGCTGTTCCTGAAGATGATGTAGTATATATTTCAGTCTCAAGTGGTTCCACTGGAATGCCAACCGCCTCGCCTTTCACTTACCAAGATTTTGAAGATTTTATGGATTTTGAAGCAAGATTATTCTATTCATCGGGTATGAGAAAAAATGATAGGTACTGCCATGCATTGAACATGTCTCTTTTTGTTGGGGGGCCATGTGTCTTGGGTGCTCAAAAAATTGGGGCATTATGTATACATGCAGGTACAATACCCTCAGAAAGACTACTTAGAATAATGATGCAATTCCAGCCAACAATTACTTGGACAACACCTTCGTATGCTTGGTATCTTGGTGAAACTGCAGAAAAACAAGGTATTGATGTAGCTCACGATACAGCCATTAAAAAAATCTTTGTTGCAGGAGAACCTGGTGGTTCTATTGATGCAACAAAAAAGAGAATTGAACAACTTTGGGATGCAGACGTGTACGATTATTATGGGCTGTCCGATATATTCGGGGCATGTGCGGGAGAATGTGAAGAAAAGGCTGGACTTCACTTTGCTGAAGATCATATGATTGTTGAGGTTCTGGATTTAAAGACAGGCGAGCCTGTTGGAGAAAACGAAGAGGGAGAAATGGTGCTCACAACAATCAAGAAAATGGCAAGACCAATGATAAGATTTAGAACTGGTGACATAGTTTCATATGAAATAGATAAATGCGCATGCGGAAGAACCCATAAGAGATTAATGGGAATATGTGGAAGAACAGATGACATGCTAATCATAAAAGGAGTAAATGTATTGCCTTCAAGTGTTGAGCCAGTTGTGAGAGGTAACAAGAAACTATCTGGAGAATATAGGCTAGTAGTGGACAGAGTAAATCACCTTGACGTCTTAACAATTGAAATTGAAAGCACATGTGAGTATAAAGGTGATGTGAAACTATTAGAACGAGAAGTCCAGAAAGACCTTAGGGCTGTTTTAGGTATAACTCCTAAAGTACTGATATATGAAGATGGTACATTGCCAAGAGAAACTCATAAAGCAAAAAGAATTAAAGATAATAGAAAAAACGTTTGGAAATAAAATTATTTTTTTATTAATAAATAAATTAAATTTTTAGAATATATCTATTGCTCTTGACATTACATTTTTTCCTCTGTATTCTGGAAGAATCATAGGTGATTTTCTGGTCTCAGGAGCTCCTGCTTTTTTTAAGTCTTCAGAATATTTTGTAACGTGTGACAAGCTCAATTTTCCAATAGATGCTTTCTTTGCATATTTTGCTGCAGAAATCCCGGCCCTTCTGCCAAATACTGAATAGTCAAGAAGAGAGTTTCCCATAAGCCTGTTCTTTCCGTGAACGCCGCCTGTAACTTCTCCACCTGCAAAAAGTCCTTTTAATTCTGTAGCACCGTTTGCATCGATTACTACTCCACCATTTTGATAGTGTAACGTAGGAAATACAAGTATTGGATCCTCTACCATATTTATATCGAATCTCTTAAACATTCTATACATAGCAGATAGTTCTCTTTCTGTAACACCTTCTCCTTTTATCATGTTAATCATTGGAGAGTCAAGCCATACACCCTGCATTCCAGTGGGGGTTTCAACTCCCCCGCCCACACCATAACACTCTTTTATGAAAGCAGCGCTTTCTACATCTCTTGGCTCTAATGGGTGGACAAACATTTTTCCATCTCTGTTTAAAGGTTGCGCCCCAAGACCTCTGACTTTTTCAGTTATTAGGAGACCAACTATTTGTTCTGGAAAAGCTGCTCCTGTAGGATGATACTGAACTGAATCCATATCTCTAAGTCTTGCGCCACACCTATATGCCATTGCAAGACCATCTGCAGTTGCGCCATAATGATTTGTTGTGGGAAATCCCTGAATGTGAAGTCTGCCAAATCCTCCGGTAGCCATAACAGTAGCTTTGGCCCTAACAACGTAATACTGATGAGTTTCTATATTAAAAAGAACTGCACCTGCAACTTGACCCTTCTCATCCATCAAAAACTCAATAGCTGGTGAAAACTCAACCGCAGGTATTGATAGATTAATGAATTCGTCCCTTATCACCCTAAGTAGTTCCATGCCAGTATAGTCTTTTGCAGAGTGCATCCTTTTCCTCGATGTTCCCCCACCGTGTATCGTAATCATTGTTCCGTCTTTTTGCTTGTCAAACATTACTCCTTTTTCTTCAAACCATTTTATCACTGCTGGTCCATCAGACACCAAAGCTTCAACAAGTTCAGGATCATTAGCAAAGTGTCCTCCGCCAATGACATCAAGATAATGAATTTCCGGTGCATCGTTCTCTTTGTCAGCCGCCTGTATACCGCCCTGTGCCATGATTGAGTTAGAGTCACCATGTCGGAGCTTAGTTGTCATGAGAATATTCTGAGGATCAATTCCTTCGTATGTTGCCCAAATACCGGCCATTGTACCCGCACCGCCACCGCCTATAATAAGGAGATCAACATCATAGTCAATACTTGAAAGGTCAATGTCTTTTTCTGTAATTAGTGGATAAGATTCAATTAAATCAGCGACTTCAAAAGGAACTATTTCACCTTTTGAAGCCCCTATTGAAAGAGTTCTTTTTACTTCAGGTTTATAGTCAGGATGAAATTTATTTAAGACATCATCTCTCTCCTCAAGTGACATTTGATTATATTTTTCTTTGAGTCTTTTTTCTCTAGTCTTCTCCACTTTTTCAATTGACTCCCTCATAGATTCCGGATAACCTTTAATAAGCTTCATCAAACCACCTACTCAATCGACCTCTTCTTGTAAAGATCTTTTATTTCACTTGCATTCAAGGACTTCAATTTAGAAATTTCTTTTTTTGTTACTCCAGTGTTTACTTTGGCCACTGCATCTTCAGTATGAATCGCTTTTGGGGCAACAAATTTTCCATTCAATCGTCTTGCAAGTTGCCCAACATGGTATTGAGTTATCTCTGCGGGGCATCTAAAGGCGCAAAGTCCACATTGAACACAATCAAAGGATAGTATAGCTGCCTTCTCTATATCTCCCCTTAGTGAGGCCTGTACATAATCCATTACCTTTAATTCTTGAGGGCATACTTTTGTACAACTGTTACAGCTGATACATCGAGCTATCTCAGGGTATTCCTTAAGGAGTGCATTGTGAGCTATATTGAGTTTTTCCATATCATATTTTTTCTTGTTAGCTGGAGTAAATGGTAATTGAACAAGATACATGCCATCCTCAACTGTAGTTTGGCACGCCAAAGCCGATTTTAATTTGTAATCATTTTTCAATCTGTAAATAGTAGCACACGCACCACAAAATCCTGCTCTGCAACCTGCACCTCTTGTATACCTATAGCCCGCATATTCCATGGCTTTCATCAGGGTGAGCCCTGATGGAATCTTATACTCCTTCCCCATAATAAATACACTTACCAACGGAATCTGATTTTTTTCGGCCAACTATAAACCCCCTCGTTTTTCTAATTTATCTTTGATAAACATATATTCTTTCAAATAATTTTCATTGTTGTCTGAAAGAGCTATTCTCAATAATTCTGATAGGTAAATAACAGGTGTCTGATAATTTATTTTTCCTTTTTGAAACAAACTCTTCTGGGCAGTTGTTAGATTGTATTGGCAAAGTGGACATGGCGTGACAATTACATCGGATCCTTTGCTCTGAGAAATATTTACAATCCTTTGAACGCAATCAAGAACGGCTTCTTTGTTAGTTATAACCTGATGCGCCCCACAGCATTCAACGGTCATAGGATTTTCAATAACTATGGCCCCAAGGGCCGAAAGAATGTCCCCCATCACATGAGGATTATCTTGGTTATCAAATGCGATTGTTTTTGGTCTTAGAAGCATGCACCCGTAATAAGGATCGACTTTTAGATCTTTTAACGGAGTCTTTACTTTTTGCTTTATCTTTTCAAGACCAATGTCATTATAAAGTACCTCTAAAAAGTGCAAGATCTCTATGTTCCCGAGGTAATCCTCTTCAGTATCCATGAATAAATTGATATTGTAAAGTTTGTCTGGGTTATTTTTATACATAAGATTGACCTGTTTTAAAACATTGTAGCACATAGAACATAAAGTCACAAGTTTGTTTGTTTTAAGTTCCCTTCCCATTTCTTGGGCCCTTATCAATGTCCTAGTAGCTGAAAGATGGTCAGCCATTACGTCTGAGGTCAAATTGTAAACAACACCACAGCACGTCCAAGTAGGTAGCTCTTTTAGTTCAAATCCCAAAAGTTTTGCAACTTCTAAAGCTGCTTCTTCATCCTTTTTTCCAGTAGTTTTTAGAGTGCAACCAGGGTAGTAGGGATACTCCATCACCAGACCCCCTTCTTTATAGCTGCGACAATGGCCATTTGTGGAATCTCTTCAATCATCTTTTCTATAAATTCTTTGGAGTAAATATTGATGAAGTCTTGTTTATTTCTCAACATTACGTTTCTCAACGCTTCCATTATCTTTGCTATGTCCACACTTCTTGGACATCTTGCAGAACACGTGAAACATGCAGCGCATACCCAAAAGGTATTTTGGTCTAAAACTTCAAGGTCACCTGTCTGTACAAATCTTATTATCTTATTAGGTGCCATGTCCATACTGTCAACTACAGGGCAAGCGGCAGAGCATTTACCGCACTGATAGCACTGGAATATATTCTGTCCAGATATTTCTTCAACAGTTTTTCTTAGTTCCAATCCTTTTTCAGAAACGGTAAAGACCACTATATGCCCCTCCCTAGCCTCTTAAGAAGCGAGCTATCTTTATTGTAAATTGATATTTCAATAGGTGATGTTCCGGGAAGGCAATGTGTGGCACATGCAAAACAAGGGTCATATGCCCTAAATGCCATCTCTACTTTATTGAGTATTCCATCATTGACTTTTCCATTAGAAATCATTCCTTTTGCAGCATCCCTGACTGACATGCATATGGCGCCAGCATTATTTGTTGTAGCAACAATCATATTTGCTCTTTCAATTCTTGCATCTTCTGTCAGTTTGTAATGATGGAATAATGTTCCTCTTGCAGCCTCAACAACCCCTACTCCTTCTGTTGGGAGGCCTACTTTGTTCCTAAGATCTTGTTTTAAGATATTTTTATCCCTGCTAAGTTCTAAGACTTTTTCAGATGCATAAAGCAACTCAATCAATCTTGCCCAGTGAAATGCGAGTGTCGAGTTTACCGGTTTTCCTAAAGTTTCAATCAACTCTTTATACGCCTCATTCGCAAGTGGAGTTGTAAAACCATCAATAACATTTATACGGCCTAATGGTCCAACACGATAAATTCCACTATCAACACCACCATTGAGCCCTTTCCATCCAATCTCCTTTAGATATGGATATTTCATATAAGTCCATGGCTCAACATGCTCTTCAATATAATCCATATAATGGCTTCCCTCAAAAGAGGCATACTCTTCATCTATAGGGCTTTTGACACGCACCATACCATCATAGAAGTTTAGATTGTTATTTTTATCAACGAGCCCCATATTGTAAGTTTCAAGTGTATATGCCTCACTTTTGATGAGGTCAAGATATGCTTTATTTTTTAGAACTGTATCTTTGAAGAAGTTTAATGAGAATTCAGAAAATTTTACACATGATTCGGCCATTGATTCAATTTCATTTCGCTCCTCTTCATTCAATCCTTTTGAAATGCCGCCAGGGAGTCCACAAACAGGGTGGGTCGGTTTTCCTCCAAGAATCCTTGTTATTTTCTGCCCATATGCTCTGTGCTTAATGACATCCTTTCCTATCTCAACACCGACTTTTCCAATAACACCTATAATGTTTCGATCTCCCTTTGGTGCATCTGGCCCAACGACAAAATCAGGCCCGCCAAGGAAATAAAAGTGAAGAATATGGTCATATATAACATAGCCGCAATACATTAACTCCCTGAGTTTCTTTGCAGTTTCTGTGGGCTGTGTGTTAAAAGCATTGTCTAGAGCCTTAGTTGATGCAAAATGGTGCGCTACTGGGCATACACCGCAAATTCTTGATGTAATCTGTGGCATGTCTTCTGCAAGCCTTCCCTCGCTAAACTTCTCAAAACCTCTTAATTCAGGGATCTGGAGGTAAGCATTCTCAACGTTTCCACTATCGTTTAAAAAAATCTCAATTTTACCGTGCCCTTCAAGTCGTGTAATGGGGTCTATTGTAATCCTTTTCATTTTATCACCTTTCTCTTAATGAAGGATGAAGCAAGTGAATATCTGTAAAATGTACCAACTGGGTCTTTAATCTTCGAAATTAGCTCCTCAACTTTTTTCTCATCGAGTTCGATCTCATTTTCAACTGCCAATACGGAAGCTAAGGCAGATATCATCTTTGCGCCCTGATCATTTACTTCAGGAGTCTTTCCAAAGCATCCTGTGCATGGCATGTTGCCTTTAATGCATTGATGGCCACAACCTGATCTTGTTGCAGGGCCCATACATATTATTCCTTGATCAAGGAAACACTTTTCGGGATCAGCTTCTTTCTCATAGACGCGATAAATTGTTTCTATCGTCTTATCTTTCTTTTTTCGCGGGCACTCGTCACACAAAGCTTTGACAGGTGCCAAAACAGCACCTTTTGGTGGCAGATCCCCTGTTAGAAATTTATTAAAAGCATCCTCCACTATGTTTGGAGTTGGAGGGCATCCAGGTAGATAATAATCAACTTCAACAACTTGATCCAGAGTTTTCACAGTATCATAAAACTCAGGAATATGGATCTCCCCTTCCTTAACGTCAAATGATGTCATAGGTAGAGTATTCTCCTTGTTTACTGTTGTTTCTGTCTCCTGGTAAGCCCTATCAAATATCAGTTTTTTGTTAAACAGATTTGCTAATGCAGGTATACATCCCTCATGCGCACATGAGCCAAATGCAACTAGAATCTTTGATTTTTTTCTAAGTAAATGTGCAAGCTCTTCGTTTTCACTTGTTCTTATGGCCCCATTAAAAAAACAGACATCGATGGATTTATCCTTCATCTTTTTGAGATCCTCATATTTTGTATCCATTGCGACAGGCCACATCAAGATGTTTGCTTTCTCAATTATATCCAGTATCTTTTCATTGATATCTAAAACAGCAATTTCGCAACCGCCACAGGAAGCAGCCCAGTAAAATGCTATGTTGGCTTTACTCATTTTGATTCCTCCTTTTTTAGTGGAGAGGGTCCAATCTCTTTTATTTTAATCACCATGTCGTTTACGACTTCTCTAAACTTGTTTCCTTCGCTGGCAGATATCCACTCTAGTCTTAACCTCTCCTCTTCTAATCCCATATCTTTTAGTAGCATCTTAAGAAGTTTTACCCTTCTAAGTGTTTTATAATTGCCCTGTGCGTAGTGACAATCACCAGGATGACAACCGCCCACCAGAACACCGTCAGCGCCCTTGGCAAATGCATCAAGTACAAAGGAGGGATCTACTCTACCTGAGCACATTACTCTTATAGGAACGGCGTTGGGTGAAAACTTTAATCTTGAAACTCCTGCAAGGTCTGCCCCTGCATAGGTGCACCATTTGCATAAAAAAGCTATAATTTTAGGTTCAAAGTCTTCCATAAAATCTACTCCAGTATGACCTCAATCATCTTAAACATATTTTTCGATATATCATTTCTCATAGTAGCTGCCCCACTTGGGCATGCAGATGAACATGTACCGCACCCTTGACATAGGGCTTCATTTAGTTTTGATCTCTTTGTTTCCTTGTTATCTTTAGTAGTAATCTCGGCCTCTAATGCGCCGTAAGGGCATAGCATAATGCATATACCGCATCCACTGCATACGTCCTCATTAATTTCACAAATCAGAGGCTCCTTGTGTAGGAAATCAGCTGAAAACATTGAAAGGACTTTGGATGCTGCAGCTCCTGCTTGAGAAACTGATTCAGGTATATCTTTTGGACCTTGAGCAGCACCAGCAAAAAATATTCCAGAGGTCATGCTTTCAACTGGCCTTAATTTTGGATGGGCCTCTTTCAAAAAGCCATTTTCATCAACAGATACTTTTAGTTTTTGCTTGAGCTCCATTATCCCGGAGGAAGGTTCAATTGCCGTGGCCAAAACAGCCAAATCCGCCCTTATCTCTACCTTTTTTCCTGTAAGCGTGTCAACACCCCAGACAACGACCTTGTCACCGTCCTCAAAAATTTTAGAAACTTTTCCTCGGGTGTATAGGGCATGATCTTCTTCTGTTGTCCTGTAATAAAATTCCTCATAATCCTTGCCTGCGGTTCTGACATCAATATAAAAAACGTACGCATTTCCGTCGTGTACCTTGTGTTTGAATAACATAGCATGTTTTGCAGTGTACATACAACATATCTTTGAGCAGTAAGGCTTGTGCTCCTCTATATCCCTTGAGCCAGCACACTGTACAAATACAACGTCCTTTACAGGCTTTCCATCTGATGGTCTTAGGACTTGCCCCCCTGTGGGGCCTGATGCAGAGAGCAGTCTTTCAAACTTAAGTCCACTGATGACATTGGGATATCTTCCTCCGCCGTAATCTGAAAGATTTTGCAACGGATACTCTTGGTATCCAGTTGCAACAACAATTGCACCAGCATCAACTTCCACTATCTCCTCTTGCATCTCAAAATCAATTGCACCAATTTTACAGATTTTTTCACATATCTTACATATGCCCTTTTGATAGTAAAGGCAGTTTTCTCGATCAATTACCGGTTTGTTTGGAACGGCCTGAGGAAATGGCGTATATATAGCAGTTCTTTTTGCAAGCCCTTCCTGAAACTCTGAAGGTACTTTTACAGGGCACTTGGGGTAGCAGTCACCGCAGCCTGTGCAAATATCCCATTTAACAGAAGTAGGCTTTTTCTTTATCTTCACCTTAAAGTTTCCTAAGTAACCACTAACATTTTCCACTTCAGAATAAGTCAAGAGCTCAATGTTTGGGTGATTGGCAGCTTCAACCATCTTTGGAGTTAAAATACACTGAGAGCAATCAAGAGTTGGAAAAGTTTCAGATAGTTTTGCCATCTTTCCTCCAATAGAAGAATCCCTCTCAACAAGATATGTTTTGTAACCACCATTTGCAATATCAAGCGCAGCCTGTATACCAGCTACGCCTCCACCTATTACAACGGCTTTTTTAGTAATTGGAACCTCAATATCAGTAAGAGAGCTGTCATTTTTGACTTTTTCAACAATGCTCTTTGTAATCTTAATGGCCTTTTCTGTAGCCTTGGCTTTATCCTCGTGTACCCAGCTACAGTGCTCTCTGATGTTAGAAATTTCACATTGGTATGGATTTAATCCTGCATTTTTTGAGTTTATACGAAAAGTTTTTTCGTGGAGCGTAGGGGAACATGCTGCAACGACGATACGATCAAGTTTTTCTTTTTCAATTGTCTCCCTCATAAGCTTTTGACCTGGATCTGAACACATATAGATGTAACTTCCTGCATATGCGACTCCTTCCATTTTTGATATTTCTTGCGCTACTTTTTCCACATCAACTGTTCCAGCAATGTTGGAACCACAGTGACAAACAAAAACACCTACCCTAGGAGAAGAAGAGTTAGTATCCATTAAAAGTCATCTCGCTTATTTTGTACTATTAGTATAGTTTTTCTAAATTTAAATGTTTTGGTTATAGAATCTTTGTTACTCGGATATTAATTAATAAAAAAAAATAATTTCGGATATTATTCATAATTAAGTTATTTTTGCCGTATGACAAATATATCCCTATTATAATTTGTTAGAGTTATCAATTTTTTTAATCTCTCCTTTATCAAAAACGTATACTGTATCAATAAAAGAAGGTATTTCATGATCATGTGTTATCATTATTAAAGTTTTATTTTTACAAAATTTCTCAATGTTATCCAAGAGCAAATTTTTAGTTCCTAAATCCAAGTGGGAAGAGGGTTCGTCAAGAATAACAATTTCTGGATCCTCCAAAAATACCCTAGCTAGAGCGATACGTTGTTTTTGACCCCCCGATAATTTTGACCCTCTATCTCCAATTATGTATTCATAAGAAATTCCTTTATTATTTACAAAGTCATTACAACATGCCATTTTACACGCATTATTCAATTTATCCTTATGTATATCCTTTTGGCCCCAAGTAATATTTTCTTCAATTGTCCCATAAAATAGATACGGATCTTGCCCCATCCAAGTTAATATTTTGTGCCAACTTTCTTTTTTTATTTTTTGTATCTGTATGCCATCAATAGTTAATTTGCCTGATTTTGGGTAAATCAGTCCCAAGAGTAAATCAATTAGGGTACTTTTGCCAACGCCAGTTTGCCCAAAAATAGCTATCTTCTCTCCTTTGTTTATAGTCAAATTAATGTTTTTTAGAACGCTCTTATCAGAATAGCTAAAACTAACATTTTTAAATTCAATTTTATCGTTGAAGTTGTTGATTATAGTGTCGCCGTCTTTTTCAATATTCTGGTAACCCTCATTAATCAATACATCGACTGCATTCATCGAAGGGATTTCAAATTTGATTCTGTAATATTCAGTTTGGATTGATTTCAGATCGCCGCTAAGCTTTAGAAAAACATATATCATTATACCAATAACAGAGATTGGCACGTAAAAATAAGTCATGGTGATGTAAATTATCATTAAGATTGGTATAAAATTGGCAGGTTCATGCAGATAGGTGACATAGTTCATCTTATCATTCATTTCATACCTTATCTTTGATAGGTACTCTGTTTTTTCATATAGGAGCTTTCTGACAAAACTTTCTTTAGACATCGATTTGATATTTTTTAGGCCATCGAGAGAAGCTAGAGTTTCTTTCATAAAGAGATTTCTTTGACTTAGGATAGTTGACCCGCTGTATCTTGCATTTTTTACTAGCCTTCCTAATATCAGGGTAACTCCTCCGATAATTAGGAAAATCATTAGTGTAATTTCAAATGACAACAAAAATAAAAGGAGGACATAAACAAATAAAAGAAATATCAAAGGCAATAAATTTAGAGTCCTCAGATAGACATCCCTATCCTTTTCTATTTCATTTGTAAGAATATTTGTTATGTAACTTTTCATTGACCCATTAATAAAAATCCAATCAGAATACAAGATTATATCGCATATTTTTTTCCTTCTGCTAATCTCATACCACAATTTCTCCTTGTTTATCAATGAGGCCAAAAATATATTTATCAAAGCTTTAAAAATATAAATTAATGCGATCCCAATAAATAGGGAAAGGACTGTATATTCCACGTTTATGAGAGAATATGCTTTTTGTATATAGGATATAAGCTTAATATTAATATCAGTAGATTGATTTAAGATTTGCTCCAGTGCAGGAACCAGTAGGCTAATAGATAGCATCTCAAAAAAACTCACAACAATTGACAATAGAATTATTATAGTTGATTGCTTTTTTCTTTTTTTGAACAAGCTTTTTATCACAGACCTTACTGAATATTTTTCAGAAATTGTGATATCTTGATTTAACACCATTTTATCAGCTAAACAAAAAATTACGTATATTTCTCAGCTTTTGAGTATTTATTTAAATGTTTTGGTTAAAGTATTGTAAGGCACCGAATATTAATCAATAAATAAAAATTTTTCCGGATAAAATTGACAATAATCTTAATTTTACCAAGTAAAATGTTCAGTGTATTTTCTATTAAATGAAAATTTGTATAATAATATGATAATATTTGATTTTTTATAGATAGAAATTAATAATTTATATACAAATGACCAAATTATTATCGATATTTGACTAAACAATAATCTTTTTAAAGTGAAAAAACAATATGTATACGGAACTCTCTTTTTCGGGGGATTAAATGATAGATGAAACCCTAGTAAAAAACACCGTAATTGAACTTCTAAAGGACTCATCAACAAAGCTTCCTTTGGATGTCAAAAATGCCTTGGAAAAGGCTTATGAAATTGAAGAAGGGCCTGCAAAGGCTCAGCTAGAGGCTATAATAAAAAATATAAAAATGGCAGAAGAGTCTTCAACCCCACTTTGTCAAGACACGGGCGTTCATATATTTTTTGTTAAAATTGGCGATGTGGGAAATTCTAAACTTGAGAAAAAATTACCAAATATTATTATAGAAGGTGTAAGAGAAGCTACAAGAACGATACCTTTGAGACCTAATGCTGTTCATCCTCTAACAAGAAAAAATCCAGGCGACAACGTGGGGGATTACATGCCTTATGTCAATTTTACCCCAATTGATTCTGATTACATTGAAATTACTGCAATGCCAAAAGGTGCGGGTAGTGAAAACATGTCAAAGGTAGCAATGCTGAATCCTTCAGATGGTCTAAAAGGAATAAAGAAGTTTGCCCTTGACACGGTAGTAAGCGCTGGATCAAAACCATGCCCACCCACAATAATAGGTCTTGGCATCGGAGGTAGTGCAGATATATCCATAAAGCTTGCCAAAATGGCATTATTGAGACCAATAGACCAAAGACATCCTGACCCAACTATTGCCAGTTTAGAAAAAGAGTTGTTTGAAGCTTTTAATTCACTAGGCATCGGAGTCATGGGGCTTGGTGGAAAGACCACGGTTTTAGGGGTAAATGCTGAGCTTGGCTATTGCCATACAGCTTCTCTTCCTGTTGCTATAAATGTGCAATGTTGGGCCGGTAGAAAGGCAACAGCTAGAATTTACAAAGACGGGAGGGTAGAGCATCTGACCTACAAGAGGTGATATTATGGACAAGATATTAAATTTACCACTTGATGAAAAAACTGTTAGGGGGTTAAAGATTGGGGAAACTGTTTATCTTAATGGTATTTTCTTTACGGCCCGAGATGAGGCCCATATGCATGCTTTAGAGTATGCAAAAGAAGGGAAGAAGATACCCTATGACTTTAAAGGTGCAGCAATCTATCACTGCGGGCCTATTATGGCAAAACAAAATGACAAGTGGAGAGCTGTTGCAGCTGGGCCCACAACATCAACTAGGATGAATTCACTTGAACCAGAATTTATAGAGAAGTTTAAGGTTTCAGCCATAATTGGAAAAGGTGGAATGTCAAAGCCAACTGTTGATGCAATGCAGAAGTTTGGATGTGTCTATCTAGCAATAACAGGTGGTGCTGCTGTTCTTGCTGCCAAGGGAATTAAAGAAGTTCTTGGTGTGGAATGGTATGAGCTTGGGATGCCAGAAGCCCTATGGGTGCTAGTTGGTGAGAAGTTTGGCCCACTGACAGTTGCAATTGATGCACATGGTAATAGCCTTTATGCAGATGTAGAAAAGGAAGTTGAAAGGAACATCCCAAAAGCAAAGGAGATTTTAAAGATTTAAGGTGATTTAATGGAAAAACTTACAAAGGAAGATCTTATTAAAAAAGCATCAAAACCTGCAGAAGATGCAATGATATTACACCCTTTTTACAAGGGAAAAATTGAGATTGTATCAAAAGTTTGCATAAGAGATTTCACTGATTTTGCGATATGGTACACACCCGGAGTTGCCGAGCCCTGCAAGGCAATTCACAAGGATAAAGAGACCGTGTATGACCACACAAACAAAGGGAATGCTGTTGCTGTTGTTTCTGACGGAACACGGGTTTTGGGACTTGGTAATATTGGACCAGAGGCCGCAATGCCAGTCATGGAAGGTAAAGCACTTCTTTTCAAATATCTTGGGGGTGTTGATGCTTATCCAATTTGCCTTGATACAAGGGACCCAGACAAATTAATTGAAACTTGTAAACTAATAAAACCGACATTTGGAGGAATCAATCTAGAGGATATTGAAAAGCCTAAATGCTTCTTCATTCTTGATAGATTAAGGGCTGACAAGGAAATGGACATACCAGTGTGGCATGACGATCAACAAGGTACAGCTACTGTGGAAGTCGCTGGTGCAATTAACGCATTAAAAGTTGTTGGTAAAAAATTAACCGAGGCAAATATAGTTCTAGTTGGAACAGGTGCCGCTAACATTGCAACTTCGAGAGTCTTAGTTGCTTCCGGGGCAAAAAAGAAGAATATTGTTGCAGTTGACTCAAAGGGAATACTAAATGCAAATAGGGAGGATCTTGAATCAGACAAAAATAACAATCCTTTCAAATGGGACCTATGCATCAATGCAAATAAGGAGCAGAGAAGCGGCGGGATAAAAGAAGCCCTTAAAGGAGCTGACATCTGCATCGCAGCGTCGAAACCTGGGCCCGACACTATAAAGAAGGAAGAAGTATTAGGAATGGCAACTGACGCCATCCTATTCGCATCTGCAAATCCCATGCCGGAAATTTGGCCTTGGGAAGCGAAAGAAGCAGGTGTTAGGATTGTTGGAACCGGAAGAAGTGACTTTCCAAATCAGATAAATAATTCGATTGTTTTCCCGGGGATTTTTAGAGGCGCCCTTGACGTTCGAGCAAAAACAATAACTGATGAGATGTGTGTTGCAGCGGCGTTTGAGATTGCAAAGACAGCGGAGGACAAAGGACTTTCTGATGAATACATAGTTCCAAAGATGAGCGAGTGGGAAGTATTTCCAAGAGAAGCCGTTGCTGTTGGAATGAAGGCAATTGAACAAGGGATTGCAAGAGTAAAATACAATAGAAATGAGCTCTATGAGATTGCTGAAAAAACTATCAAAAAAGCCAGAGATGAAACTCACATGCTGATGAAGCATGGCATAATAGAGATGCCAAAAAAATAATATTTATTTTTTTATCTATATATTTTGTGATCTAAATTTAATAAATTCTAATGTGAAATATCAAAAGTAATACTATCAAAACCTTTTAAATTCAAAGTCTTTAGTTATTTCATGGATTTGTTAACTATTCTTAAAATAATTTTGGGCTTTGTTGTACTTTTTCATGCCTCTTATCTTGACATTAAAAAGAGGGAGATTGAAGAGTGGCACTGGGTTATTCTTGCAATAATAGGATTTGTTCATGCAATTTATCTTTCATTTACATTTCAATCCTTTAGGCCGATATTAATTACTGGAGGGGTATTTTTACTAATGTTTGGACTTGCTCTGCTTTTATTCTATCTAGGATTGTTCGGGGGTGGGGATGGGAAAATATTAATGGGTCTTGGGGCACTTTTACCTTCGATTCCTGGAAAAGAGTATGCATTTGGACTATTCCCTATATCTGTTTTTGACAATGCCCTAATAATTAGCATTTTTCTTCCAATTGTGATTTTAGCTTATAATCTATTTAGACAAGATTCTCCAAAAGAGTATGATTCAGGAAAAATGAAAAAAATACTTGCAATGATGGTTGGTTATAGAATAAAAACAGAAAAACTATCGGATAAATTTTACCCTTTAGAAGAATTTAAAGAAGGAAAAAGAACTATAAGACTTTTCATTGGGGATCTAGATTTTGATGTAAAAAAATATAGAGAAGGGCTGATTCAGAAAGGTATAGATAATCTTTGGGCAACTCCAGGACTCCCATTTGTCGTACCTATAACAATTGGATATTTTATAGCTGTTTTTTTTGGAGATCTTATGCTAGAAATAGTTATGAGTTTTATTTGAGAAAATTATTTAGGTTAAGTCTTGGGAAACTATTTTCATTTATAATCAATAGGAATGCTTTTATATATTGGCCCCTATTATAGTTAGCCCATGAAAAAGATTTTCAGTATCAAGATAGGCGGTTATCTGATTTCAATATTGGTAATATTGCTAATAGGAGTTTCCTATTTTGCTCTAGGAGACAGATCTTTTTACATGGTTAGGGGCTCAGTTATAGCCTTTTTGGTAGCTGCAGTTATCCTTGAATACATGTCATATAGGATTAGAAATGTAATTGATTACTTCAGAAACCCTCTGACAATCGTGATGGGTGTTGCCGACTCCCTGAAGGCTGAAAATCTACCCCCTGGCGAGAGAGAACAGCTTTTGTTCCTGAAAAAAACTCTCGATAACATGGAAAGGATGTATAATGAAATAACATGAGGTATTAAGATGGTGAAGGTATTAATAGCTGAAGATTATTTGGAGCTTTTGGACTTTTATAAAATATCACTAGGTTACGAACTTCTTCTTGCAAAAGATGGAGACGAAGCTCTTGAGATGTACATAAAACATAAACCGGATATTGTGCTAATGGATCTAAAACTACCAAAAAAAGATGGAATTGAGGTAACAAAAGAAATATTGAAGATCGATCCAGATGCCAGAATTGTGGCTATTACGGCATATGGATACCTTGGACCCAAAGCTCTTGAAGTAGGGGCGAAAGATGTGATAAGAAAACCGTTTAAGATATCTGAACTTAACGATTTAATCAGTAAATACGCCAAGAAACAGAATTAAATAATAACTCTTAAATATATTTAATTACTCTATATTTTAATGGTTATTGAAAATACTCAAAAGAGGAAGACCCCAAAAAAATGGTTTATAATACCAGTTATTTTTATTGCTATATTCATACTTGTAGATAATGTTTTTTTCACAGAATACTATTCTAGTGGGCCCCCTCTCCCCCCTATATTGGACCAAAACGCAACTGATATCCAGCATAATGAATACACTGAAAAGATTCAAGACCTAGAGAATCTTCTTTCTGCATCAGAAGAAAAAAATGAACAACTTCTTATTTACCAGAAACTTTTTATAAATTCTCAAAAAAGATCATCCCTAATTCTACAGAGATACTCTGAAAGGATAGAACGGAATATAGTTGAAGACCAGAGAAATATGGGAAAGTTTATCACGCCAAATTCTAAAGGGATACAGCAAATAAATCAAGAAATACCTCAAGGAAATTATCTCTTGAATTCTTACAACTACATAATAGAGAATTATTACTACTATTATGATCCATTTACCCGGACATCAGAAGGGACCCAAGAATGGACAAACATCAAGGCATATGATCTAAAAAATGATAAGTGGATTGAAGTCAAGCTCAGAGATTCTGTTACTCTACAGAACTTCCCAGATATTATTTTCTACCCTGATGAGACTATAGATTTTGGTGGGGGAGATTGTGAGGATTTTGCAATCCTTTATTCCTCAATGGCAATTACAAAAGGATACTCTTCATATGTGTATATTGTAGATATAGATAAAGATGGAATGAACTTACTTCATGCTATATCCATTGTAAATGATAATATCCTTATAGACATACCCTCAAAACTATATATAGAGGGAAAAGGTGAAGATGATCTATTCAATAAATATATCAAAGCAATAAAAGCACAAAAAGTTACAATAGTCAATAAGTTCGATAATGAGGAGTACTCAAACATAAAAAAGACTTATGGCTAGCCACCCCAACAGAACTCTTTATATCCGCACCTATCACAGATGTTCTTTCGTTCCTTCTTTGGTTCTTTCTCTTCTTCAAGAAGCCCCTTTACTTTTTCTAGTATGACCAATACTTCTTTCTTGTCTTCATCTTTTATCAGAAAAGGGATCCTCTGTTTAACCTGGTAATACTCTAAAAAACCTAATTCTACCTTAATTCCCTTCTCTTTCTCCAAAAGGAGAGCATATGCTGAGACCTGTAGTTTTTCATGTCTTCTTATGCCATTAGAAAATAGCCCAGTTTTAAGCTCTATGGGAAACAAATTTCCTTCAGAATCTTCTTCAAGCTTATCAATTTTTCCGCTTAAGCCCAGTTCGTTTGAGGACACTGAATACTCCATATCTTTCATCATGAATAGATTTTTGTGAAGATTTTGGTCCTTGCCATGTATGCCCATATATTTTTTGATTCTAATTGATTTTAGGAGTTCATCTTCCTTTAATTCTTCCTGAAGCTCCTTAATAAGATCTAAATAATCTACACCAGTTGATTTTAGTTTCTCCTTGTTTTTTATCATTATATTTTTAATGACTCTTTTAGAATCGGCATAGAGTACTTTAAAGATTTCATCGATACCCATTTTTTCATCTATTCTCTGGTCAATTATTATTTTTTCTCTCAATAATACTTCTTCGTATATCTTGTGTATTATAGTTCCAGTTAACATCTCAGGTGTTTGTGGTAGCGGGAGACCTTTGATCTTTTTGAGATATAGTTTATATGGGCAGAATAGGTATTCAGTTAAATCTGTAACATAAATCATGACTTTGGCCTTCCTCTTTTCACATAATCCGATAAATAAGGGCACTCAGAAGGAAAATCAGTAGGACAAGGTACATGGCCTTCTTAATGTTTCTCTGTATCTTCCCTGGAGCTTTATTGTTCTTGAGTAATGTATAAAGTATGTAGAAGACAAAAATTACGACAGGTGTTACAATTCCAAGATAAATGTAACCGTAAAGTCCGGTAATAAATGGAACATATAAAAGAAAAGCTGCTACCAAAAGGAAAAAAAAGGCCAATCTAAATGTTTTTTGACCTCCTATGATTGCAGGTAGAGTTTTTGCACCTTTTTGTACATCCCCCTTCAAATCCTCTATGTCTTTTACAAGCTCTCTTGAAACCATCGCAAAAAATGAAATCAAGGCGAGAATTATTACGCCCCTGTAGCTTCCAACTGCAGTACCACCATAGATGAAAGTTATTGATGTCAAAAATGAAACAAGTAGATTCCCGGAGAATGGTTTTCTCTTTAGAGTCATTGCATATAGATACATCAAAAAGCAAGCTGCAACACATATTGAAAATGCTAAATAATTCACCATGAATGCAAATAGGCATGAAATAACAAACAATATTATTGAAAATATATAAGCAGTCTTTAGGCTCATCGCCCCTCTTGGCAAGACTCTTTTTGGTGCATTTATCTTGTCTATCTCATAATCAAAGTAGTCATTTATTGTATTACCACCGGCACAGGCAAATATTGCAACGAAGAATACTAAGATAATTTTAAAAATATCTAGAAATCCTCCACCTGCCACAAGTGCACCTATTAAGACTGCAACACCTGAAAAAAGTGCATTTGATGGTCTTGTTATCTCAATGAATTCTTTTACTCCCATAGCATCCTCTCAATACTCTCAAGCTCTTCTATACTGCCCGCAGTCATCGGATAATTTGGCGTGAATGGACATTTTGGTTCCTTTTCTTTGGATATCTGGTAGGTATTTATTGTTCTTGCCATCTCAACTATCTCATTTTTATCATAGGTCAAAACGGGCCTTAACACTGGTATCTTAACTGTTGAGTCAAGGACGGTAAGATTTTTTAAAGTTTGTGAGGCAACTTGACCAAGATTTTCACCAGTAATTATTGCAAGATATCCTTTTTCTTTACATACCCTCTCAGCTTCCTTGAGAAATCTTCTCTTACAAAAGATACATACCCACTTTTCTTTGCCTTTTTCACATAATTTTTGCTTTGTAGTTGAAAGGTATGGCACTCCGTCAATTATGTAATCCTTAATTTCATGCCCATATGAAAACTTCTGGAGATTCTCCTTAATTTTAAGATACTTCTGGTATCCTTCTTCTGTAATCTTAAAATGCATAAGGTCTACCTTGCACCCTCTTTTCATCAATAGCCATGCTGCAACTGGTGAGTCAATGCCACTCGATACAAGACATATTGCCTCACCCTGTACTCCAAGGGGTAGCCCCCCATATGCTTCAATTCTCTCAGTAAAAAGATAAGCATATCCTTCAAGAAATTCTACCCCCATCTCAAAATCGTAATTCAAAAGACTGACCTCTAGATCAAGCTTTTCTTTTAGATAAGCACCTAAGACCTCATTTACCTCGTTTGAATTCATAGAAAAGTCTTTAGTTATTCTCCTAGCGCTAACTCTGAACTTCTTGCCTTTATCTTGTGATAGTTCCAAAGACTTTTCTTTAATCTTTTCAAAATCAGCTTCCATTTTTATGGCAGGCGATAGTGATGTAATGCCAAAAACATTCTTTAAAGCAATAGAAGCCTTTCTTGTATTCTCTGTATAAACAATCAATCTACCCAAGACAACAGTAATTGAAGAGTAAGAAATATTATTTTTTTCGAGACAATCCTTCATATTTTCTAATAGAGTCTTGTTCCACCATTTTCTTGTTTGATCGGACTTTAAGGCTATTTCTCCATATCTAACAAGGACACAGCCTTCCAATTAGCCCCCCCCTATTTCAAGGAAGCTCTCGGCAACATAACTAACCTGTTCCCAAGAAAGGCCATATGTTGATATCTTAAACTTTCTAGTTCTTCCAGGTTTCATTCCTATAATGCCCTTCTCCTTTAATTCGTAATAAAGGAAGTAGCCTTTTTTCTTATGGGTCTTTGCAATATTATCATAAACAGGTGTGTCAAGTTTTATCAGATCATGATATTTAGGTTTTTCGCCGAGCTGCTTTATATCAATTTTTTCTAGTTCATTAACGAGATATCTTGCCTTTTTGACTTCTTCATCCCAATTTTTTACCCTCTCCTTTACATGTGGAAAAGATGCCATAAGTGCCATAAGTGATGCACCTCTAGAAGAGCATCCAAGTATCTCTAAAGGTTTTGACTTCCAGTTTGTACCGGGTTTGAATACTTTATCTTGCCATCCTTCTTTTATTGCAAGTATTCCAATATTTCCCCCCCCCGCCGCCCATGACTTGTGACCAGAACACGCTATAAAGTCAGCACCTATCTTTTTCCCATCTATTTCCATCCTACCTGACGAATAGGCAGTATTAAGTAAAAAAGGAATTGAGTAATCATTACAAATCTTCCCAACTTCCTTTGCATCAACTACATTGCCATATTCCCCATCAACGTGAGTCAATAATGCAAGCTCGGGATATTTCCCAGTTTCTTTTTTTATTGTTTCAAATCCTTCAGCGTAGCCAGAAGGGATTAGTTTGTATTCGGGCTCCCCACCATTAGGAACTTTATATATTTTTAATCCCGCTCTTTCTGCAGCAACTTCGGAGCTATAGTGCATATTGCCATCACACAATATACTACCGCCGCTTGAAATCGCATGCATCACACCATACTTTGCTTCCCTGCAACCGTTTGTGGGCAATGAATAATCCATCCCTAAAAAATCAGATACTTCGCCTAAAAATCCAGCGATGTCTGGCTCTGTAGTAATGTGTAGAGCCCCTTTGCACCAATCACAGATTGAATAGCCGTCAATATAAGATATTATTGCTTTCCTAGCGTCAGAAGTTGTCTTTCCACCAGTCTGTAAAGGATTAAGATTAATGAATGATTCTTCCCGATCTCTTAACTCAAGTTTTCCTATGTTCATTTAGACACCTTATCCGAAATTAAATCACAGTTTTTTCGAATACCGTCAATAATAGTCAAAATCTGTTTTTTTTCTTCTTCGCCTAATTTGTGAAAAGGTGCTGTTTTTCTCCAAATTTCCCTCAAATCTTCTACTAGAAATGCCATTTCAAAAGTTTTTTCTACAACATCTTCCATGAGCATGATTTATTATGATTTTATTTAAGTATTACCCTTGATTAGAAATGCATAACAGAAATCTTTAAAATTAATTAGAGTCTTTTAGGATAGTGGTTATAATGGTTGCAGAAAGAGTAAAACTTGTTATCCCCTCAAAGATTAGAGAACTCTCAGAAAGGGCTAAAAAAATTGAAAATGTTATAAGTCTTGGTATAGGTGAGCCGGATTTTGATACACCTGTTCACATAAAGGAAGCCGCAAAGAAAGCGCTTGATCAGGGATTTACCCACTATACCGAAAATCAAGGAATGTTTAAAGTTAGAAAAGCTATTTCTGAAAGGTACATGCGATTATTTTCTGCTGAAGCCCATCCCCAAAACATTTTATTGACCGCGGGGGCATATGAAGCCGTTTATCTTGCTTTTGTTGCGCTTCTTAACAAAGGGGATGAGGTCTTAATACCTGACCCAACATTCTTATGCTATGAAAATGATGCTTACATGTCCGAATCTATACCCATTAGGGTTCCATTATATGAAGAGAATAGCTTTAGGCCATCACAGGATGATTTGCTTGAAAGGGTGAATCAAAGAACAAAGATGCTTGTTTTAAATTATCCTTCAAATCCAACTGGCGGTGTTCTTGAAAAGAGTGATTACAAGATGATAGCGGACATCTGTGAAGATAATAACTTGTACTTATTATCTGATGATACCTATGAAGAGATAGTTTTTGATGGTTACAAACCAGATTGTTTTTTGAACTACTATGATAAAACAATTATCACAAACTCATTTTCAAAGAACTATGCTATGACTGGGTGGAGAGTTGGATTTGTAGTTGCTGAAAAGGAGATGCTTACCCCAATGTTAAGGGTTCACCAGTATGCAGTCTCGTGTTTGAACACCCCTGCACTTGAAGGAACATACACCGCCTTGACATCCTCACAACAATGCGTATCTGATATGGTAAAAGAATATGAAAGGAGACGAAATCTTATCGTAAAAGGCCTAAACAAATTACCAGGTGTTTCATGTATAAATCCAAAAGGAACATTTTATTGCTTTGCCAACGTAACACAGACAGGTATGACTTCAAGAGAGTTTTCTGACTTCATGCTTGACAATGCAAAAGTTGTAGTTGTCCCAGGAGATGCATTTGGGGATAGGGGCGAAGGTTTTATCAGATGTTCATTTGCAACTGATTACAAAAAGATTGAAGAAGCTTTAGTTAGAATGGAAAAAGCACTGAAATCATTTTGATTTTTTTATTAATACATAAGCCCCAAGCATTATCAATGTTCCACCAATCCAGCCGATAACTGAAAGTTTTTCACCTAGTATTATATAAGAAAGCACCGCCGATACAAGTGCACCCATCAAAAAGAATAAGGTTGCCGTCAAAGGGCCTTCAATTTCTATACCCCTGTAGTAGAGAAAAATAAATATAATCTCCAATAATGCCAATGCAAGTATTGTATAGGGAATTGTAGATATGGGCGAGAGCGTATCCAAACCGAATATAATAGAAACAACTAATACAATGAAAAGCGACCCAATGAAAATTCTTATCGCAGAAATTAAATAGGAGTTTACCTTTTTCATAGTTATCTTTGCCAAGACATTTGTAAAGCCTACTTGCATAGATGCTAGGAGAACTAATATATCCCCCCAATGAGGGTTTAACGCCTTGCCATCTGTCGAAATAAGGTACATCCCAATAAACATTATAGCCATTGACAAATATTGGCCTTTTTGAATCTTGTCTTTCAGCAAGAAGTGCGAAAATAAAGCTGTGAATATGAAGACAAATCTGAATACGAATCCTGCATTGATAGCTAGGGTATAAGCTTGACCAATGTATAAAGTCATCATTGCAATTCCACTACCTATTATCCCGATAATTGTAAGATCTCTTAACGGCAAAGGTTTTGTATATTCTACCTTATCCTTTAAGAGAAGCATTGCAACTACCATAAAAGGTATGGAAAGGAGAGACCTAGATGACATCAAACTGTAAGATGAATAACCTTGATTCAAGGCCATTTTAACAAGAATTATTGAAAATCCGTAGAGCGCCGAAGAAACAGATAAAACAATGATGCCTTCATTTTTCATATTAACAGCCTATATCAGATATTTAACTAATTATTTTATATGTACTTTGTTTTTGAGTAAGCTTTTTATATAATTAATTAAATGGAAAATAGACTAGGCCGGGAGGTTAGGCGCCTCCTGTTACCTCAAACCGTCTTAAGAGGGGCCGAAGCCTAGAAAGCGGTCGGATACCTATATGGTGGAGTCCCTACGATGTTGAAGCCATGTCCTACAGGATTGGCGGCGGAGTAGTCTATTTTGGAAGAGATGGACGAACCCTTCACCTTTCGAATCCCGCCAGGCCCGGAAGGGAGCAACGGTAGGGAGGACGTTTAATGCTTGTAGGGTAGCAGGGTCGAGTACGGGGGAATCCCTCCCTTGTAGTCTATTCTGCTCATTTCTAGGCGAGTCACTATCCATAAATTTAAAAACAAACTTAGATGAGTTATTTTAAGCCGAGGTGGCCCAGCTTGGTACGGCGCGGGATTGCTAATCCCGTTCTCCTTGTGAGATCTAGGGTTCAAATCCCTACCTCGGCGCTTTTAAAAAAACAATTTTAATCACATATCTCATATAATTCTGGATCATTATTCTTTAGTTATGACATTATCCAAAATCTTTGAATTTGGTATCAATAAGTATTTCCCGTCGGTATTCTTTATTTTTGTGTATACCAGAGAAACTTCTTCTACTATGCCTTCCATATCTTCAATTTTAATTTTATCTCCGACATTTATCTGTCGATAAAAAACTATGAAAACACCTGAGAAAAAGTTTGGAACAATGTTCTTTAATCCAATTATAGTTATTATAGACCACAAAACCATTATTATCGTAATTGTTATTATCAAAATTCCCGTACTTACTTTAAGCTGGGTCAATGCCATCGTGCCCACTAATATGTAAATAAAATATCGTATACCTTTGCCAAAAAACCAATATTTTGGAATGTTAGTATCTTCAAAGATCTTTTCTACGAATATTGCAATCTTATCTGCTACGACAAGTCCAAGTATCACGACAAAAAAAGCAATCATGATATTGGGAACATAATTAATGAACACCCCAATTGAATTGCTTAGGCCCGGTAAATTTAGAACTTCAAAAGCTAAAAATATAGATATTATGTATACAATCCAGCTAATAAATACTTCAACACTCTTTAGTATTTTGAATCCTATCCTTTCTGTAATCTTTTCCGCTTCAGTTTTTTTAAGAGCGTTCTCAACGCCTATTTTTTTCATTAATGCTTGTGTAAACCTGCCAAGGCCTTTCCCAATGAAAAATCCCGCTACAAGAATAACTATTGCAAAAAATATTCTTGGTAGAATCTGTGAAAAAGCTGAGATTAATGAATCAAAAAATAATCTAATTTCAAGAAATATTATGTCAATATCCATTTTAATCAACCTTCACTTCATCGGGGTCAACTTCCCAAACAAGCTCACCATTTTTGAAGATACGAATCATATTGTCAGATTCAGCTAGAACTATCGCAATTGCATCTGTGACTTTTGTCATCCATGCTGCCGATAGATGCCTTGCTCCAAGCCCTTTTGGTAGTGATATCCCGTCCTTTCCTGCCTCTAAGTATCTTGAAGCTGCGAGTAGTTTCCCCTCGCCAGAGATAATAAAAGCACCGTCCAGCCTAGAGAATTCCTTTATCATATTTTGGACACCTGCATCGTTAATGGTGACATAACTTCTCTCAAATGGATTGTAAGTTATCTGTGAGGATTTTTGCATTACATTCCCACAGTCCCCAATAATAAAGGAAGTTCCTATGGGTTTGCCTTCCTTCCCTTTCCTACCCAACTGGACTGCTATAGACAGAACAGAATAAATAACTTCAGTTTTAACATTTTTTAGAGAGAAAAACAATTCGTATATGCCTCGGGCATTTATCTGATTTGTTTTTCGTGTAATAATAAAATTGTAATAATCGCTTTCAATCTTTCCTACATAAATAATCTTATCCTCATTTTTTAGTAAATCTTGCATGAGGGCAGCTGAAATAGCAAATTCAAGTCTTGTCGTGATCTTTTTCAGTATACCAGGAACAAAGATAACGTTACCAAATTTTTTCTTTATCTTTTCATTTGAAGATACTCCATATAGATTTATATCTTTAGAAGAAATAAATCCCTGAAGTTTCTCCATTTCTTTTATCGAGTCAATTTCAACTAGAACAGCATCTGCACCTATGTCCTTGAAGAGTGTTGTTCCTGCTTGTATAAATGGATCGATTTCCATATATTTACCTCATGAAGCTTTTTTCAATTACTTCTCCCTCTGGTTTTGTCTCAGAGAATATCTGTCCCTGAAATTTGTAAATCTTTGTGTTCTTATCCATCCAGCAATCCAAAGGGAGTCCTGCTTTTTGACAAGTGTGACAAAGAAAATCTTCACTGTCCCACTTTTCTTCAACTGGCACCTGGGGAAGAAGTAAACCTTTTCTAAACCCTAATTCAACTATAAGTCCATCCCTTCCAACTTCAATTTTTGAGGGATATTGATTTGTAGTCTCTACACTAATTAATTCTGGGGGTGTTAAAACTGTGATCTCAACTACCAGGTTCTTAAGTTCATCAGGCCTAACCTTTTGGAATCGTGGATCCCTGGTGGCTGAAGACACCGAAGCGTCAAGAATTGCATCTATCAAAGGAAGTACGGGCTCTGGGTATCCTATGCACCCTCTAAGGGTATATTTGGGATAAGTATGGAGTGTCACAAAGACACCACGATTTGATTTAAAAGAATCAGGGATATCTTGTATTTCTATATTT
>LNGC01000008.1 GCA_001587715.1 Candidatus Methanofastidiosum methylothiophilum
CCAAATAGATCTTTTATTTGATTTTTCATTATGGAAAGACAACGAAGGTAATGTTGTGGGGTATAGGGGAATAGCGAAAGACATCACTTCCTTAAAATCACAAAAACAGCTTGATGATAACCTAGAGTACTTTGCACATCTTGTTGATCACATAAGAAATCCTTTGGCAATCTTAAGTGGATTTGTCCAAGTGCAGGTTGAAAATCCAGAGACAGTTGAAAGAGTTCAAAGGCAAATAGATAGGATTGAGGAAGTAATAAAGCAGTTGGATCAGGGATGGATGGACACAGAAGATACTAGAAGATTTTTGAAGAGGTACATGTAAAATTACTTTTGAATAAGAATTCTATCCCATTTTCTCTCGGCCAGTCTGGCCCTAATCTTAAGGCCAGAAATAACTATGAGCATTTTTCCCTATTTTTTTCCGATGCTATTATATATTCAAAAATATAAAAATAAAGTGAAGGAGATATAATGAGTATCAAACTTACAAAATATTTAGAAGATAATTTCTAGATATTATATTTATACTAGCTTTGATTCTTATATTTCCCTTTCAGGGGAGTTTTATCACATTCCATAGCCTAGCAGAGTTAATCAGCATAATAATAGCTGCGGGGATATTCATCGTCGTCTGGAACTCTAAAAACTTCGTTGAAAATAAATATTATTTGTTCATCGGGACTACATTTATTTTCGTCGCTGTTTTAGACGGATTGCATACATTTTCTTATGAAAATGTAGGAATTCTACTTATCTCTGGTCCAAACATTTCAATGCAGTTCTGGGTTGCCGCACGCTATCTCCAGAGCGCATCATTTTTGATTGCCCCCTTTTTAATAGGCAGAAAAATAAGTATTAATAAAATATTTGCCATATATCTCACTTTACTTGCAACAATTGTCCTTTCAATAATGGTATTTAAAATATTTCCAGACTGCTTCATGGACCAATACGGGTCGACCCCATTTAGAAAAATGAGTGAAGTTGTAACAACTCTTTTATTCTTTTTAGCTCTCTATGCCCATTATCAAAAAAGGAATAATTTCGATAAAAAACTTTTTCATTATTTAACTGCATCCATAGGTTTTATGATAGCCGTGGAAGCTTTCTTTATCTTTGATATCCAAACATACACTATAACTAGAATTTTAGTTCCATATCTTAAGGCCATATCTTTTTATATTTTGTACAAGGCGCTAGTTGAGCACAATCTCAAGAAGCCCTATTCCCTGCTATTCAAAGAGTTAAAGGAGAGTGAAGAGAAATACAGGGAATTGGCAAATTCATTGCCAGAAATAGTTTTTGAAACGGATGAAAAAGGTAAGATCACACTTGTAAACAAGAATACATTATCCCTTACAGGCTATACAAAAGAAGATTTCGAACAGGGATTAAATGCAACACAATTAGTGATTCCCGAAGACCGCTTCAGAGTCAGTGAAGACATCCAAAAATTAATCGGCGGGGTAAAAATAGGAAGTAGAGAATACACTGCTCTAAGAAAAGACGGCAGCACTTTCCCCTTTATAATCAATTCTACAGCTATCATTTGTAAGAATAACCCTATTGGTTTACGGGGGATAATATTTGATATTACTGAAAGAAAGGAGAATGAAGGAAAAATCAAAAATCTAAATGAAACAATAAAAATTTTAAATAAAATATTACGACACGACATATTAAACGATCTCACCCTTCTTCTAAATATTGTTGATTCGCATAAAGATTATGACGAGGTCATGAAAAAAAGAGTCTTTTCTACAATAAACAAGAGCGTAAATCTAATTGAAAGAATGAGGGAGCTTGAGAACGCTCTTGTCTCTGAAGAATCCCTCTCTGGAAAATCACTTCGAATTGTAGCTGAAAGTGTAGTGAAAAACTATCCTGATATCAAATTCAGCATCAAAGGAGACTGCACTGTTTTATGTGATGGGGCTATCTATTCAGTCATAGACAACATTGTCAGGAATGCTATTATCCACGGAAAAACCGATATAATTGACATAACAATTGATGACAACTGCGAGATGAGAATTGCTGATTATGGGAAAGGCATACCTAGCGATATAAAAGAAAAGATATTCGAAGAAGGCGAAAGCTTCGGCGAATCGAGAGGCTCAGGACTTGGGCTTTATATTGTTAAAAAAATCCTTGAAAGATACAATGGTTCAATAAAAGTTGAGGACAACAAGCCGAATGGTGCTGTTTTTGTATTGAAGTTTAGAAAGTAATAAAATTTAGAAAATCCTAAGGGGAAAATTAAAAAGAAGTTGTAAAACCTTTTTAGTAACTCTTAAATAGAGGATATTGTATTTCATATAGCCAATATATAAGGTGATTCAATAGAGCAACAATTCATCAGAGCGCTTATAGTTGAAGATTCAGAAGATGATGCCGAACTGATCTTAAAATTATTCAAAAAAGAGGGCCATGTAGTTCATTATGAAAGAGTGTATTCTTCCCAAAAAATGCAGGAAGCTCTTTCCAGGGAACAATGGGATGTTATAATTTCTGACTATTCAATGCCAGGCTTTACCGGGATAAAAGCCTTAGAAATTCTGAAAGCAACTGGGCTTGACATACCTTTCATAATAGTCTCTGGAAAAATTGATGAGGAAACTGCAGTAGAAGCAATGAAGAAGGGAGCTGTTGATTATATCTCCAAAAACAATCTCGCAAGGCTAATCCCTGCAGTTGAAAGGGAAATAAAAGATTGTGAAATAAGAAAAAAACAAAAAAAGATGCATTCTGAACTCATAGAAAGTGAAGAGAGATTTAGATTGGCCTTTAACAACGCAAATATAGGGATGTGCCTAGTAGATCTAAAAGGTAACTTCACAAAGGTCAATCAGAAACTTTGCGAAATTTTAGGATACAGCAAAGAAGAGCTCGAAGGATTCAACACAAGAGATTTCACCTATGAGAGAGATAAAAGTACGGGTCCAGAATTTATAAAAAATGCCTTAGAAGGAAAATCTTCAAACATTGTATTTGAGAAGAGGTATATAAATAAGAATGGCGATACAGTATGGGCCGAAGTTTCAAGCTCTATTGTAAAAGATGAAAAAGGATCGCCCCTTTACTTTATCTCACAAATCAAGGACATAACTAAAAAGAAAAATACAGAGGAAGCCCTAAGGAAAAGCGAAGAGAACTATAGATTGATAGTGGACAATACAAGCGATCTTATCTTTAGGATAGATATGAACGGTAACTTTATTTTCATGAGCAAGAGCGTTGAAGAACACACTGGATACACCGATCATGAAATAGTTGGGAAGAACATCAAAGATTTTCTACCCCCAAGATCCTATGCCGATGCCACCCGGAGGATAAAACAAAGATTGGACGGAGTTGAAAAACTTCCCAAATATGAAGTTGATGTCGTATCAAAAGATGGGAAGAGCATAACTTTTGAGTTGAATACTTCCCCGATTTATGTAGATGAAAAAATCGAATCAATCTTAATAGTGGCAAGGGATGTTTCGGAGAGAAAAGAATCTGAAGAAAAAATCAAAAATAGATTGCTCTTTGAAGAAACAATTGCAACTATTTCCAAGAGATTTACAAAAATTGAAGATCTAAACCAAAGCATAAATCTTTCCTTGAATGAGCTCGGAGAAATATCAAAAGCAGACAGGGTATATATTTTCAAATTTAACGAAGATATGACAAAGATAGACAATACACACGAGTGGTGTCGTAACGGAGTTTCTCCTCAAATAGAATATCTAAAAGGCATCTCAGCAGACGCATTTCCCTGGTGGATGGAGAAAATAAATAACAGCAGAATTATCTTGGTAAAGGATGTGGCAAAACTCCCCCCTGAAGCATCAAGTGAAAAAGAAACTTTGGAAAGTTGGGGGGTAAAGTCTTTTCTAGTAGTTCCCATTTATGTTAAAACTAGATTGTACGGATTTGTCGGATTTGACAACATGTTTGAACATGTATCTTGGGAGAAAGAGGATATTGACATAATAACTCTTTTTTCGGAGATTTTAGGGTCTGCATTTGAAAGGAACAAGATGTTGCACGAACTTAAGGAAAGCGAAGAGAACTATAGAACTATTGTAGAGGGGCAGACTGAGTTCATTGCAAGGATCTTGCCTGATGGAACACATATTTTTGCTAACGATGCACTATGCAAGTATCTGGGATTGAAGAAGGAAGAGATTATTGGTAAAAAAATAACAGATATAAAAAACGGCCCAGACACTCCTGAAGAGGACATGAAAAAGCTTTTGGAACATTTTGCCTCATTTAACGAAGAAAATCCAATAAAAAGTATCGAAAATAGATTCATCTTTCAAAATGGAGAAGTAAGGTGGGCGGAATGGAAAGACAAGGCGGTATTTGATGAAAACGGCAATATCATAGAATTTCAGTCGATTGGAAGGGATGTAACCGATAAAAAAATGATGAATGAAGAAATAAATCTTCTCTACAACGCCATAGAGCAGGCACCCACAATAGTAGTGATCACGGATAAACAAGGAAATATCGAATATGTGAATCCAAAGTTTATCGAAATAACTGGCTATGATCTCCCAGAGGCCTTGGGCAAGAGCCTAAGAATGCTTAAGACAGGATTTCTGCCGAAGGAGCATTTTGAAGCGCTGTGGAAATCTATAAGTTCTGGAAAAATCTGGAAAGGAGAGTTTTACAACAGGAAAAAGGATGGAACGACGTACTGGGAGTCGGCGTCTATCTCTCCAGTTAAAAATTCAATAGGTGAGATAACTCATTTCATAAAAGTTTCAGAAGACATTACATATAAGAAACTTGCAGAAAAGGACATCCAAGAGAAAGAAGAGACTTTGAGAGGCATTCTTTCAGCAACCCCGATTGGCATAAATCTTATGCAGGAGAGGTCTATAGTATGGTGCAACTATTATATGAAAGAGATCACTGGGTACAGTGAACAGGAGTTAGTTGGGAGAAATACAAAATTACTTTATGTCAACGAGGAGGAATACCAAAGATTCGGTGACCTTTACAGGGAAAAGTTTGAGGGGCCACTTAGATTTGAAACTCAATGGATAACAAAAGATAAGAGAGTCATTGATGTTTTAATACTTCTAAATCCCTTAAATTCGTATGATCTTTCAAAAGGATACATAACAATCGTTTCCGACATTACAAAATCAAAGAAATCCCAAAAACAGCTTGATGAAAATCTGGAATACTTCGCACACCTTGTAGATCAGATAAGAAATCCACTTGCAATTATGAGCGGGTTTGTCCAGGTCGAAACTGAAAATGAAAAGCTAAAGGAGAGGCTCTTAAGACAGATAGACCGGATTGAAGAGCTGGTAAAACAGCTTGACCAAGGTTGGATGGATACTGAAGACACAAGAAGATTTTTGAAGAGGTACATATAATTATTATATAAAAGAGGGTATACTTAGCTAGGAAAAACAAATTGATAATATTGGATTTATAATCATGCTAATGAATGAAAATGGTATGGATCTTTTCAAAATGCTCAAGCACCCACGAAAATGAAAATAAATAGAGATATAAGTCGAATTATAGGGTCTAAAGGAAAGAATAGGTCTGCAAATATCTTATTTAAAAAATTAAATAGTTAATTATTTATTTCTTGGAATCAATAAAAGTGTCCTTTATCCATTTTCCTATTTCATCCCTAAGTTTTCTGTATGAAGTCATGATATCTTCTTCATTTCCTTTGAAAACAGAAGGATCTTCAAAATTCATATGAATGTATTCCTTTCCTCCTGGAAAAAATGGGCATCCTACAGAAGAGTCACAAAGCATCACCACATAATCAAATTCTTTATCCAGAAAATCTTCAATTCCTTTTGATTTGTATTTGGAAATATCAATTCCAATTTCCTTCATTATTTCAATTGAAATTGGATTAATCTCAGTAGGTTGCATACCTGCACTGTATGCTTCGTATCTATCTGAGTAAAGATTATTGACAAATCCTTCGGCAATCTGAGACCTATTTGCATTGTGGGTGCATATGAATAGTATTCTTTTTTTCATATAACTACTTAGTCCCAAAAATATTTAAAGATTTTTATTAAAGATAGAAAAAGCTTAAACACAACAGAATTTATATAAGAGATGGATAGACTCAAGATATACAAAAGTATTTTTAAAATTTCATGTAATTCATTTGAAAAATTAGATATGGGATTTAATGATTTGGAGATTCATAGAACTTAAAGAATTAGATCCTCTAATGGCAATTGCTTTAGAGGAAGTGGGTCTTGAATATGTACAAAGAACAAATATTCCTATAATCCGATTCTGGAGATGGGACAAAAAAGCTGTGTCTATCGGTCGTTTTCAGATTCTTCAGGATGAAGTTAACATAGATAAATGCAATGCAGAAAAAATACTTATGCTACGTAGACTATCGGGTGGTGGAGCAGTATTTAATTCGCCAGGAGAAATTGTATACAGCGTCATTGCACCATATACTGTAATTCCAAAAGATATCGGAATATCATACACTCATATTTTTTCTTGGATTATAAAGGGGTTAAAAGATATTGGAATCAACTCATATATTGAATCTCAAAGCAATATTAACGTAAATGGAAAAAAAATATCGGGTAACTGTAAATTAAATAAGATTGATGTTTCGATGCAACATGGAACAATTCTATACGAGGTCGATGAAAGCGATATTTTCTCATATTTAACAGTTCATACAACAGGCGCTAGTGGGGGCACAAAATCTATTTACAGACCAATAACCTGCATAAAAAATCACAAAGATATCTCATATTTTGATGCATATACTAAAATAAAAAATGCCTTTCTAAATGATAAGAAATTTGAAGTTAGTAATTGGACCTCAGATGAAATGAAGATGGCAGAAGAATTAATTGAAAAAAAATATAAAAAGAATGAATGGACCTTTACTCAAGGATAATCATCCAAGGATTCTCAAGATACTGAGTCAAAGTATTAATAAATCTTGCAACTTCTGCTCCGTCAAGAATTCTATGGTCAAAAGAAACAGTTAAACCCATTACCCTTCTTGCAACTATTTGTCCATCAATAACTCTCGGCAATTCTTTAATTTTTCCTATTCCTAAAATAGCAGCTTCTGGTGGATTTATAATAGGCATGCCATACATACCTCCTATTGACCCATAGTTTGTTATAGAGAAAGTACTTCCTTTGAGATCAGCAAGATCTATTGTACCTTCTCTTGCTTTTTCAGAAAGCTCAACAATTTCTTTTTGTATTTGCATCAAGTTCTTATCTTCACATTTTTTGATGACTAATACCTTAAGTCCGTCATTTGTATCAACAGCAACTCCTATACTGTAGTATTTCTTTAGGATTATGTCTTTATTCTCTAAATCAAGTTCGGAGTTTATCAAAGGATGTTTTTTAAGAGCATGCGTCAACGCCCTTATTATGAATGGCAGAAATGTTAGTTTTATCCCCCTTTCTTGCATTTTTTCATTCATGCCTTTCCTTAGATTCCATAACTCTGTTACGTCTGCTTCATCCATTGCTACTGCATGTGGCGCTGTGTACAGAGATTCAGATAGCCTATTAGCAATTACTTCTCTTACACCTCCAAAAGGAATATGCTCAATATGTCCGTAAAAATCATAATTAAGTTTAACTTTAATCTTTGATTCAGATTTAACTGAATTAAGTATGTCTTGCTCGGTAATTCTCCCGTTTTCTCCTGTAGGGACAACAAGAGACAAATCAACTCCCTTTTCTGTTGCTAGTTTTCTAATCCAAGGTGGAGCTTGTATTTTAATTCCAGTTCGAGTAGGGATAGCTTCTTCTGATTTAGTTGCTTTCTTTGCTTCTTTGAAACTTGATGGCTTTTTATCTGATTCAGGAACTTTTTCTCCTTCTTCACCAATAACAATCATCGATTCTCCAACTTTAACTATATTTCCTTCAGATACGTTTACCTTTAGTATCTTACCTGCTACAGGAGAAGGGATTTCAACTACTGCTTTATCAGTTTCAATGTTTCCCAGTATTTGATCTTCTTTTACATAATCTCCTTCTTTTACATGCCATTTTTTTACAGTTCCGTCTTTAATGCCTTCTCCGACATCTGGGAATTTGAATTCTGTTACCATTTTAAGACCTGCCTGGAAGCTTTTATAATTCTATCAAGGTCTGGCATTGCCCACTCTTCCATTTTATAATACGGGAAAGGCACGTCAAAACCTGTAACTCTAAAAGCAGGCGCTTTTAGATTTAACATTTCATTATCGTTTATTCTTGAAATAATTTCTGATGCAAATCCTAATGTTCGAGGAGCTTCTTGCACAACTACGATTCTTCCAGTTTTCTCAACAGATTTATGAACTGTATGGTAGTCATATGGTGAGATAGATCTTATATCAATAACTTCTGCCTTTATTCCTTTTTCAAGCATTAACTCTCTTGCCTTAAGGATCTTTGGAATCATAGAACCCCATCCGACTAATGTTAAATCATCTCCTTCTACTAACACTTTGGCTTTGCCTATCTCTTCTATATATGCTTCCTCCGGAACTTCTTCTTTGAAGCCCCTATAGATTCTTTTTGGCTCTAAAAATACAACTGGATCTGGATCTCTTATTGAAGAAATCAAAAGCCCTTTTGCATCGTAGGGATTTGAAGGGATTACTACTTTTAGACCTGGAATATGCGCAAGAATACTTTCAAAACTCTCAGCATGGTGCTCTAAGGCTCGAACCCCCCCACCATATGGAGCTCTTACAACTAAAGGAACTGTGTATCTTCCCCATGTTCTATTTCTAATTCTTGATGCATGAGACGAAAGTTGATCTAGACAAGGCCACAAAAACCCCATAAATTGAATTTCTGCAATCGGTTTAAATCCATAAAGCGCAAGACCTATCGCAAATCCTACAATTCCTGATTCAGCTAAAGGGCTATCTATTACTCTATCTTCCCCAAATTCTTGGATTAATCCATCAGTTACTCTGAAGACTCCTCCGTCCTTACCTACGTCTTCTCCGATAATCAATACTTTGTCATCGCTTTTCATTTCATTGTGCAAAGCATTGTTAATTGCTTCGACCATATTCATTTGACTTATGGGAATCCCCCCTCAATTTTCTCAGAATTTTCTTCAATCTCCTTGGTAGCTAGCATTTTCTTTAGATAATCAAGTTGTTCGGTCAAAGAGGGATTCATCTCTAAATACATATAACTAAACAGGTCTTCAGGCTTTAACTCTTCGATATTTTCGGCTTTTTCAATAGCTTTTTTTATCATATCTTCAGCTTTAGTTTCTAGTTCTTTTTGCCATTCCTTTGACCATATACCCAAAGATTCAAGATATATCCTAAATCTAGTTATCGGATCTCTTTGTTCCCATTCTTTAAGTTCTTCATCCGTTCTATATCTTGTTGGATCGTCTGCTGTTGTATGCATTCTTAGTCTGTAAGTATATGCTTCTATAAGTGTAGGCCCATCACCACTTTTTGCCCTTTCGAGAGCTTCTTTTGTAGCAAGGTACATGGCTAAAACATCGTTTCCATCCACAAGTATTCCTGGGAATCCATATGCAATAGCTTTTTGTGCAATAGTTTTTGATGCAGTCTGTTTCTTTCTTGGAACACTTATAGCCCATTGATTATTCTGGCAGATGAATACATTTGGAGTATTGAATATACCCGCAAAATTCAATCCTTCACTGAAATCTCCTTTTGATGTAGCTCCATCACCAAAAAAACATACTACTGCATTTTTTTTATTAGACAATTTCATCCCATACGCAGCACCTACAGCTTGAGGAATCTGTGTACTCACTGGCACATACATAGGTAAATTTCTAACATTCTCAGGGATTATATTACCCCTCACATCTCCCATGAAGTAAAGAAACATCTTCTCTAGAGGTATTCCTCTTAATAAATAAGTTCCAAGTTCTCGAAAAGCTGGAAATATCCAATCTTCTTTGTCTGTTGCTAAGCCACTGCCAACTTGTGTTGCTTCCTGTCCTGTTGTTGGGGGAAATGTGCCAATTCTACCCTGTCGTTGAAGTTTCAAAGCTTTGTCATCTGCCATTCTCGCGTATACCATCCACCAGTACATCTCTTTCAAAAGTTTTTCATCTAAATTTGGATCTAATCCTACAAGCTTCCCATTACTATCTATTATTTGAAACATTTTTTCTTTTAGGGGATCATTATCTTCAATTATAATTCAAGCACCTCTCAATCTTTGTACTATAATTACTATTTTTCACCCTTAGCCCATTTTTTAATTGCATCGTAATCATTTAAACCACAGAGAAAACTTTCATTTTTTTTATTAAATAAAAAAGGCACACCCATGCACCTTGATTTTGCATATTTCATCATGATAGATTGATTTATTGCATTGTGCCATACCTCAAATCGTGTTACTTCAATTCCTTCCTCTTCTTGCAATCTTTGCAAATGTTTTTCTATTTCCTTACAGGTCGGGCACTCCGCACCATAAAATTCCATTAAATCTGATTCCAAAGTAATTTACACACCCCCGGCAAACAACATAATAGAGGGCGTTTAATATTAAATAGTTTTTGTATAATTAAGAATAGAATAATATATACAATCTATCGAAATAAGTTATATTTAAATAATAAATAATCCAAGTTATTTTAGCTGAAAAAATGTCAAACAATGATTATTATCATAAGACACCTGAAGAAATATATTCTGAATTATCCACTTCTCAAGAAAAAGGTTTAAGTCCAAAAGAAGTTAAGAAACGATTAACCCAATATGGGAACAACGAACTGGAAGCAAAGATTAAAATTCCTTTGTGGTTATTACTTTTATCTCAGTTCAGAGAATTATTCGTATTAATCTTAATCGTTGGGGGGCTACTCTCAATTTTGATTGGTAGTTATAAAAATGGAATAATCATCTTTATTATAGTTATTGTAAACGCAATAATAGGATTTATTCAGGAATATAAGGCTAATAAAATAATAGAAAAATTGAAGAGCTTTGTTAAATCCCGTGCAAAAGTTATCCGGGATGGAGTTTTGGTGGAAGTTTCTCAAGTGGAACTTGTACCAGGAGATATTATCAAATTAGAAGAAGGAGATAAAGTTCCGGCAGACATAAGGATTATCCAATGCTCTGATTTCAACACAAATGAATTTACGCTCACAGGTGAATCTCTTCCTCAAACAAAGAATGATGAGCCTATAAAAGATGAAGTAGGAATTGCCGATAGAAAAAATATGGCCTATTCAGGTACTACTGTAGCGTCAGGAAACGCAATCGGCGTTATCATTGCAACAGGAATGAAAACTGAAACAGGAAAAATTGCAAATTTAACTGAAGAAACAAGAGATGTTCAAACTCCTTTACAGAAAGAACTTCGAATACTAGCACGAGAATTGACCATTATTGCTATCGTCATTTCTATTGGCCTTTTCACTTTGGGGTTATTACAGGAATTCTCCATTTATATAAGCTTGGTATATGCACTAGGTGTTGCAATGTCAGTTGTACCACAGGCCTTGCCTGCCCAAGTAACAGTAGCACTGTCAAATGGCAGCAACTATCTTGCAAATAGAAAAGCAGTGGTAAAATCTTTGCCCGCAGTAGAAACACTTGGTTCAACGACGGTCATCTGTACCGATAAAACAGGCACGCTTACAAAAAATGAAATGACTGTAAGGTCGATCTGGTTCAATGGTGAGGAATATAAGATGTCTGGCCTTGGCTACAAACCAGAGGGGGGAATTTTAGATGATGAAGGCAACTCCCCTGCTAAAGAAGAAATAGAAGGGATAAAAAAAGTCCTTAAAGCAGGATCTGCAGCGTCTAATGCAGAGATACACCCACCTGACAAAGAACACAATGAATGGTATCCTATTGGCGATCCAACTGAAGCTGCACTTATTACTGCAGCAACTAAAACAGGTATTGATTGCAAGGATTATGATAAAGCATTTCCTGAAATACAAGAATTTTCTTTTACTTCAGAAAGAAAGAGGATGGGATCTATAAGAAAAGAAGAATCAGGTCATGTATTGTATGTTAAAGGATCAGTTGGAAGTATTCTCTCTATAAGTAAATACATCCACCTCGATGGTAATGACATACCATTGACAGAAGAACACATTTCCAACATAAAAAAGGTAAATGAACTTTATGCTGAGAATTCAATGAGAGTTCTAGCTGTAGGCTACAAGTTATTAGAGTATAAAGGAGAATGCCTAGCTGAAGAAGCCGAAAAAGAAGTTACTTTTCTGGGACTTGTAGCAATGATGGATCCACCAAAAGAAGGTGTCAAACAAGCCATATCTGATGCAAAAAAAGCCCATATAAAAATCTTTATTTTAACCGGAGACCATGCGCTTACTGCTGAGGCTATAGGCAAAGAGATAGGTCTTTCTGAAGACGACGAAATCCCGATTATAACTGGAAAAGAATTGAAAGAATTGAACGATGAAAAATTAATTGAGTTTATTAAAGGGAAGTGGTCAATTATTTTTTCAAGGGTAGATCCAGAAGATAAAGTTAGAGTTGTCAAAATATTAGAAAATTTAGGAGAAATTGTTGCTGTTACAGGAGACGGGGTTAATGATGCGCCCGCACTAAAGAGAGCACATATAGGGGTTGCAATGGGTCTAAAAGGCACTGAGGTCACTAAAGAGGCGTCAGATGTTGTATTACTTGATGATAACTTTGCCACATTAGTTGATGCGGTAAAAGGAGGCCGAACTATTTACAATAATCTAAGAAAAACATTTTTCGCAACTATGACTACAAACGGTGGCCAATTGGCATTAGTTTTACTAGGTCTTTTAGCAGCCGCTCTTTGGGATTATCCAATACCAATACTTGCTGTGCAAATACTTGCAATAGACCTTCTTGGTGAGATAATGCCTCTGGCCTTTCTTACTTTTGACCCTGCAGATCCAGATATTATGACTAAACCCCCCCGAGATCCTAATGAGCATATATTCCATAAAAGGTCTGGCATGGAAGTTATATTCTTGGGAGTCTTGATAGGGGCCTTAGCTTTTATGAATTTCTTTTTATTTATGAACAGAGAAGGAGTTATACTAACAATGGAGAATCTTGGTAGTATTTCCTACTTTAAAGCAAGTACAATAAGTTACTGTATCATTGTTTATTGTCAGTTTGTTAACATATTAGAGAGAAGATATTGGTATACATCTATTTTTAATGGGAACTTCTTTTCCAATAAGTTATTGTTAGGTTCAATAGCTGCTTCAATGGGTTTAGTATTCACAGCGATATATGTCCCAGTGATTAGTAATTTATTATCTTTTGACGGTATAACTATATTAGATTGGATTTATGTCTTCATTTCTGCCGGGATATACCTAATAGTATTTGAATTGTTAAAGTTAGTAAAAAGATTAGAATTCAAACGAAAAAAGTTAGGTGATAATTAGAAAAATAAAAATTAATATTCTATTTAGGAAAAAGCTACAAGAGTTACTCCCATCGACCTTTCAACTTCTTTTAACTTGACAACATCACTATCAGGGATTTTAGCATAGGCAGGAGGCTTTTCATATGCCAATAGTATTACCCCAATTTCATTCTCCAATATTTTTATCTTGTCGAGAGTTTTAGCATCAATTTTAGCATAATCAGGACAGAATTTCATATTTTCACCCAATTATATTGTACTGAATACTATAAATCATTTTTGATGGATGGCTTGGCCAGCCGCTTTTAATATCTAGATCTTCCCCTCAAGCCACCCTATTCTAATTCCTTCATTTGAATCAAACTCAGGGATGTAAGGCTTTAGATCCAAGACTGGCGTTCCTTCTATCATATCAATTCCCTTAATATGTAAGATTCCATCTTCTATTCTCAATAACTCAACTACAGATAATCCAATGAAGTTTGGTCTGTGTGGTGACCTTGTAGCAAATACACCCCTTAAGTTATCATCGAGATAAGGTTTCACAATAAGATGGGAATACTCTGATTTATGGAAATAAAATAGTACCAGAATATGTGAAAATCCATCAAGGTCTTTTAAACCATTCCTATATTCTGAAAATATCTCAATAGTTCCTTTATAATCCATTCCGTCACTTGAATCCTTTGGCACTCCGATTGGCTCCTTAAAAGGAGAATGAACTAAGCCTATAGGCTTTAATTTTATTTCTTCCATATACTGCTTTTTCAAAGGAGATATATATTTATTATCTCCACATGAATCATTTATTTAACTATTAAATTAAAAGAAGAATGTTTTTAAGAAAGTCTGCAGATTATTTTCTATGAAAGCCATAATAAAACTAGATAAAGAAAATATAGAGCGCGTATATGAAATATATTCTTGGAAAACAGATGTGAGTAGCCTTCAGTTTGTTATTTCAGAAAAAGATGCAAAGGATGGCGTATCAGGAGTTATAACAATAATTATGGAAGGAAATGACATGGATCTTTTCAAAAGACTCATGCATGGTCCACGGAAAATGGGATTCTATGGAGAACTAGACCGACTATTAGAATCATCGGAGGACTAAATTTTCAAATCTCTTAATTATAAAATAATAATGGTGCTAAGGTTATTTCAATGTTTAATAATTTCTTTGAGCCACTAAATATCATCTCTAAGTTTTTATTATGAATTTAGTTAATCTTCTTCATTTTCTTTGAAAAATTATGGCCCCAAAAATATTTAAAGATATTTAATTTTGACCTTCTAACGGTGCTCTAATGACATTAAATGTTGAGAAAACTCTAAAGAAGATAGAGGATTTCTACGGAGAGGTCCCTTTTATTCTAAAAGAGATATCAAAAGACGAAAAAGATTTCATTACTTCAGTACAGAAACTTTTTCATCTTATGGGATCAAACAAGGTTTTCTCGCCAAAAGAAACTGAGTTATTTGCAATAGCTGGTGCTGTTGGGCATAATGGAAACCACTGCCTTGCATTTCATATTAAACAAGCCCTAAAATTTGGAGCAAGTGAAGAAGAGATATTTCAAGTCATTTTAATAGCTTCGTTAATGGGTGAATCTTCAGCACTTGCGATGGGACTTAGAAAATTAAAGGAGATAGAAAATGAAAGATGAATTACTAAGAAAGATTAAGGAAAAATATGGAGAAATTCCGTTCATTACGCAAGAGATCTCAAGGGACGAGGAATACTTTGTTCCAAGAACAAAGAGAGTTATTCATCTTATGGGTGGAAGTGCATTAGATACAAAGACAGCGGAACTAGTTGCTGTGGCTGCTGCTACTGCATTAAAGACTCCGTTTTGTCTCGATGTCCATATAAGAAATGCAATAAGCGCAGGTGCGACAGTTGATGAATTGTTCAATGTTATCGAAATAAGTGCCCTTATCTCTGAATCCTCTGCTCTCGGTATGTCTTTAAGAGAATACAGGAAAGTCATTGATAAGATGGAAGGTTAAATCCCTCTTTCTTTCTTAAATGATTTTAGGATATCTGTTAAATCTGGTTTTCCGACTTCTTCTACAGAATACTTCACCCTTACCAGTGGTTTATTTAGTTTCATGAGCTTACCTATGTCTATAGGAGTTCCAACGATTACAGTATCACAAGGAACATTGTTTATTGTTGTTTCAAGCTCTTCTACCTGCTCTCTGCTGTATCCCATTGCAGGCAATACTTTTCCAAGTTGTTTAAAATTGTCAAATATCTCTTTTATTGTACTTACTGCCCAAGGTCGTGGATCTACTATTTCTTGAGAATTAAATTTATTTGCAGCGACTGTTCCAGCACCGAAACTCATATTTCCATGGGTGAGTGTAGGTCCATCTTCAACGACAAGAACTTTTTTACCTTCTATCAGTTTTGGATCTTCAACAAAAACTGGAGAATTTGCTTCGATTATCGTTGCAGTGGGATTAATTTTTTGAATATTTCTCTTTATAGTTTCTACTTGATCACGTGTGGCGGAATCAACTTTGTTAATAATAATTACATCGGCCATCATTGCATTCGCCTCCCCAGGATGATATGTTAATTCTTGACCAGCCCTCAATGGATCAGCAATAACAATATGTAAATCGGGTTTGAAGAAGGGAAGGTCATTGTTTCCCCCATCCCAAAGAATAACATCTGCCTCTTTTTCAGCTTCCCTCAATATTCTTTCGTAATCAACACCAGCAAATACAACTGTACCGTTTTCAATATGGGGCTCATACTCTTCTCGTTCTTCAATTGTGCAATCTGCTTTGTCTAGATCCGCATAAGTTTCAAATCTTTGAACTGCACTCTTTAAGAGATTTCCATAAGGCATTGGGTGCCTAGCAACAACAACTTTTAATCCCATACTTTTCAAGATGTCCCTGACTTTTCTTGTTGTTGGACTTTTTCCACTTCCAGTCCTTACTGCGCATATGCTTATAACAGGTTTTTTTGATATTAGCATTACAGACTTTGGACCAAGAATAGAAAAATCTGCACAACTTGAAAGAACAACAGATGCCTTGTCCATCACATAATTGTGAGAGATATCGCTGTAAGAGAGAAATACTTTATCCACATTATACCTTTTAATCAACTCTCTCAATCTACTCTCAGAGTATATAGGTATACCATTTGGATACAATGCCCCTGCCAACTCTTTTGGGTAGACGCGATCTTCTATATCTGGTATTTGCGTTGCAGTAAAGCAAACAACATCGTATTTTGGATTATCCCTAAAATAAGTATTAAAATCATGAAAATCTCTACCAGCAGCACCCATGATAATAACTTTTTTCTTCATGTTATCTCCTCTTTTTTATACGCTAAACTATATAAAAAGATGTCTATTTAATTATTTAATGGCATTGCCAAAAATAAAAGATATAAAATATTTTCTTATTCCTGTAGTTCTTATAGTTGTACTTGCAGTATGTGAAACCTATCCACTTTACGGCAGATTTCCTTATCCTCTTTCATGGGATATATGGTACCACATGCGAATAGTAGAAAACTTTTCTAATGGATATTTTACTTTTGATCCAGTTTCTTTTGGCCCAGTGGGGAGAATTCACACTTACCCACCTCTGTTCCATATCCTATTATTGGGACTATATAAAATATTAAATCTTGGGGGGCTGTCCATTATGGATGCTGCAAGGATAATGCCAGCTATATTATTCCCGTTATCTGCAATTTCAACATTTCTACTAATAAACAAATTTTATGGTAAAGAGGTAGGGCTCCTATCATCATTTTTTGTACTTGTTATACCAGTATCTCTTGACAGAGGAATAATAGCATCCCCTCAATCGCTTGCCTTAGTACTAATTCCACTGGGTTTTCTTACATACCTCTTAGGATTAAAAGAGAGAAAATATCTTTACGCTTCAGGAATTCTATCATCTGCTATTTTTTATACACATGGACTTTCATTCATGGTATTTTTTATATCGATTATTTTATTCACATTTCTCGTGTATTTATCCAAGCGAGAAGTAAAAATCCAAAATTTTTTCATATTTACCTTAATAACAATTATTGTATCTTCCCCTTGGATTATCCAGCTTTTAATGCATGGAGTTGCATCAAATATTCCATATGGTGGAATATTCAAGCTGACATTTTATCCTGTAAAACTTGGGTATATTACAATGGCCTTATCCATACCAGGGGCAGTATTCCTAATACTCCGGAAAAAAGAAGAAGATCTCATGTTACTTTCATGGGGTACGATTGCTTTTTTACTATCAAGGAATTACATAACAAGCCTAGATCTTCTCCCATTCAGATTCATAGAATTTTTGGCGTACCCTCTCGCATTTTATTCTTCTTTTGCTATATTTGAATTTGCCAAAGAAAAAAGAAAGGAAGCTGTTTTTGCTGCAATAATAGGTATTATGCTAATTTCTTCTTTTCCTGCTGCAGAATATGTTTCAAAAGTCAAACCCATGTTAGGGGCAGAGGAATATTCGGCCTTTTCTTATCTAAATGAAAATTCAATTAAAGATAATTTCACAGTTGCTTCTTCGTGGTTTACTTCACCAATGCTTGGAAAAGTTTCAGAGTTAAAAACAGTTGAGGGTGGATACGCTTCTGGGAGTTGGGATTACGTCAAAAGAAGTCAAGATATAAAAGCCCTTTATTCAGGTAATTTTTCTACTGTAGATACGTATAAAACAAAATATGCCTATATTGGGCCAAGAGAGGCTGCAGAGTTTAAAAATAGTGAAAACTATTTAAATGCATCCTCTATTGATAAATTATACAGCACAGGTAAAGCCTCTCTGTACATATTCTGGGGTGGTAATTATAAATAAAATTTTAACATACTCTACTCTGGCTATACTCATAATCTCAATATTCTCTGTAGGTTGCACAACTCAAGACTCTGATTTAGACGAATACGAAGCAAAACTTACAATAGATGAGTTTGAGAAAGCGAAAGGAATTGTTGGAGAAGCCTATGTTAACCAGAAGATTAACGAGGGAAAAATAAAGAGAGTAGGAGATTTCTATTATATCGATCTTGCATTTAAAGGTTCAAAGAGATACTTTGATTTCAATATGCTAGTTATTGATCCTTTGACAGAGAGGGGTCTTGTATCTGACCTAAAAACACCTGAAAATCTTGATTATTGTAGAAATTATTTAAAATATAGAGGTTTTCCGGAAGATCAAAAAAACTCCATATTGAACAATCTTATTTCTAAAGACAGTTTCTCAAAAACAACTCTAAATGAAATAATTTTAAGCGTAATAACTACACAAGCCCAATCAAAAGAAAGACAAGAATTATATAATAGTTACTTAAAAAAACTACCACCCACAGTTTCAGACTTCATGCAAATCAAATTCCCACAACCCTCTACTGATGCCATCAATCTAGCGGATTTGTTTTTAAAAATATTCGAGAAAAATAAGTTTTTAGTCGACAATGTTGCCCAGTCTGATTTTGAGTATAATATGACTAGCTCTAGTATAACACTTATTATGCAGAATCCATTTGAAAAATCTTTTTATATTGACGAGGGAAAGGATGGTATCCTTGACAAGTGGAGCCGATATATTTCAGGAAGTTTAAGTGAAGAATACTGGAATCTTGATAAACAAAATGGATTTGAAGTAAAAAAAATATACAATTATGATGCACAAGTATGGAGGAACTTCTCTAATTTTGAGAAGGAGTACAGAAATACTGGAGAGTACCCCATTACTACCGACTTTTACAAAGAGTGTGTGCTATATGATTATAAAAAAGATGGAGAATATGGCATAATCATAGGAGTTATTATTGGGCCCTATGTTTACAAGCATTACGGTGCCGATAAATATTATCCGTTTGAAGCTGTAATAGACTTTTATGGCGATAAAACTAATATCTCAGATATAAACTTCCTTTATGACCAGTTTGGTATTAGAAACAAGGGATGGATATATATTGATGCAGATCTACCTTTAACTGAAGCAACTGATGCCAAAATCGAAGAAAAGGGAAAGATACTAGATGACGTTGTAAGATTACTTATGGATCAAAAGATTTTAATCCCTACAGTTCCAGAAGATAGGCCTAACGCACCCGCAATAGACATAAATTAAGATAGATAATCTTCCAATTCAGGATAATTAACTCCAGCTAGAACAATTACAACTTTTAGGATGTCCGGTGGATTATCATTAAGTGATACGCCCCATATTATCTCGGCATTTTTGTGTATCCTTTCTTCTATGTGCCCAGTAACATTTGTTGACTCTTTAAGAGCCAGATCTTTGCTCCCTATGATATTAATAAGCGCGCCCTTAACATCATCTAATTCTAAATCAAACTTTGACTTTAATGCCCGCTCATAAGAGTTTGTAGTCTTTTTGTCCCCTTTCCCTTCTCCGACTCCGATATAGCAGGCCCCACCTTTGCTAATCACGGTACGAAAATCGGCAAAATCAATGTTGACTAGACTTGGCAGTGCAAGTGAAAGGTACAATCCCTCAATCTTTTCCCAGAATGGAGAATAGCCTCTAGAAAATATTGTCCTCTGTTCATCTTCCCTAATAATAAAAGAATTTGAATATTTCATCAATTCTGAAATCTTTTCCTTAGAGACCTCTTTCCCAGAAGACAATATATCATCAGCCCTTATTACGGGTATTGGAATGGCTTTACTATCTTTTGCCAATTTTAAAAGAATTGATGCCAACTTAATGTTTGTATTATTTAGATCAGTTAAAACAAAAACTATATTTGCCACGTTAAAAAAACCACTGAACTCTTCCTCAATTTTTAATGCTACTTTTGATATACCTTGAATATTTTCAGATAAATCTATTTTATTTTTTAAGGCGTCATTGACATAGAATTTTTTCTCTGTTTTTAAGAATTTTAATCTTTCCTTGTCATATCCGATAGCCAATGTTCTTAGGTCTAGATTTTGGGGTTTAGTTTCTATTATCTTAAAGCTCTCATCGCCTAGTCCTATGACCATCATCTTAAGTTTCTGTGAATCGCTATCCTTTTTAGACTGTTCCATTAAAGTTGTTTTAAGAAATTTTTTTATAAGGGTTGTTGTTTGTAAGTATACATGGAAGAACTTTATTTTATCACCGGAAACAAAGGAAAATTCAAAGAAGCTAAAGAAAAACTGGAATATCTTAATATTGAGTTAATACAAACAAAGATGGAATATCCAGAGATTCAAGCTTCGGATCTTAAAGAAATAGCGCTATTTGGAATTAATTATTGCAGCGAAAGGCTTAAAAGTCCCTTCTTTTTAGAAGACTCGGGACTGTTCATAGAAGAACTAAACAGCTTTCCTGGACCGTACTCAAGGTATGTACAAGATGCAATCGGAAATGAGGGTATCTTAAAACTTCTATTTGGCTTAAAGAATAGGAGTGCATATTTCAAATCGATAGTGGGATTATACAAAGATGGCCCCCACTTATTTGAAGGTATTTCAAGAGGCACAATCGCAAATGAAATGAGAGGTCATGAGGGATTCGGGTATGACCCGATATTTATCCCAAAAGAAAACTCAAGAACATTTGGAGAGATGACTACACAGGAGAAAAATTCTTTCTCGCATAGGGGCAAGGCCCTTGAGATAATGGCCAAATACCTTGAAAATGGAGTTGAGTAAATGGCAAGAATGCATTCGAGAAGAAGAGGGAAATCCGGTTCAAAAAAACCGGCAAGAACTTCGATGCCACATTGGGTTGAAAAAAGGCCAGAAGAGGTTGTTGATTTAGTATTAACTATGTCAAAAGAAGGTCATGGTCCTAGCATGGTAGGCATTATATTAAGAGACCAACATGGTATCCCTGATGTAAGACTTATCGCTGGGAAGAGTATTAACGAAATATTAAAGGAGAATAATCTCCAAAGTGAATACCCAGAAGACCTTTTCAATCTTATATCTAGAGCCGTCAACTTAAGGAAGCATCTTGAGCTTAATCCAAAGGATCTTCACTCAACAAGAGGATTAAATCTTATTGAGGCAAAGATTAGAAGACTTGGAAAATATTATACTGCAAAGGGTAGAATTCCAAAAGATTGGAGATACCACCCAGAAAAGGCTCAGTTAATTGTAAGGTAAATTTATTTTATTCTTTTTTATTAGTTTTCTTTTAAATTATAAAACTAGTCTATATTTTGTTTATTTTTAATTCAGAAATTGTTAAAAAGAACATTTCAAAGTGTTGTTGTATGGGTGAATATAAGATAGTTTCATTGCTCCCAATTTTGGCAATTATTATATTGGGAACAATCCCCGCAGTATATTCAGAAAGCTCTGAAGAATATTACATGCTTACCCTAATAAATAATGAACGTCAATTACAAGGGCTTGAACCTCTCACTATGAATTCATCTCTTTCGTCTGCCGCAAGGCTTCATAGCCAAGATATGATAAATCGGAATTTTTTTAATCATGTAAATCCAGATGGTCAAACACCTTCAGATCGAGCTAGAAATGCAGGATATAGCTTCATAGCATTAGCAGAAAATATATGTGGTAATCCATCCATAGATGCAGGACATTCTTCACTTATGGGAAGCCCGACTCACAGAGTTAATATTTTGAATTCTTCTTATAAAGAAGTGGGAATAGGGATAGTGGATGGTGGACCTTATGGAAAAATGATAACTCAACTCTTTGGAACACAATTAGGGAATAGTGTGACTACTCCTTCGTCTACTTCACCACAAGAAACTCAAGGAAAACCTGATCTAAATATAGAAAGAATAGATTTTTCTGGACAAGCTGAATCCTTAAAGCAAGTATCGATGAAAATAACCCTAATAAATTCTGGGAATAAAAATGCTGGAAATTTTATATTTGCTGTTTTTGAAGGGCCCCCAGAGAAAGGAAATCAATTAGGTAAAGTAAATATTTCATCACTTTATGCTGGGCAAAAAATAACTGCTAATTTTAGCTGGACGCCCTCTGCAGAGGGAAGCTACACCCTCTACTTTGTTACAGATTATAAAAATGATATCAATGAAGAAAATGAAAATAATAATGTTGCAACTTATAATTTATCTGTAATAAATCCAAATTCACATGCCCCTTCTCAAGATACAAGTAATGCAAAAACTCAACAAACAAGCAATAAACCAGACCTATATATCTCTAAGAGCGATATTTCGTATAACCAAACAGTCTACGAAGGTACATCTTCATTAATATCTTTTAGAATAAGGAATATTGGAAAATCAACTGCTTTTGGAGTACCTGTTAAAATATATGTTAATGGCGATCTTAAATCATCTTCAACAATAAATCAACTTCAATCATCTTCTTATAACGATTTGACTCTATTCTTAACATTCATTGAATCTGGCGAGAATAATATAGAAATAAGGCTTGATCCGGATATAAGTATTGATGAAATATCTAGATCTAACAACGACATAAATTTTAATATAAAAGTTGTACCGAGAGAAAGCAATTCGGCCACAACTCATAATAATAAATTAATATCCCACAACATTGATTTACTCATATACTCTTATTATATTACAATTGAAGAACAGAATAATGGATCTTTCTTGATTAAGGCCAAAATAAAAAATAAAAGTGATGTTAGTGCCAATGACTTTTCTGTGACTTTTTACCAAAAGGATGTTAATAGTTCAAATAACAAATTCATAGAAAAAATATATATTTCCTTGGGGCCAGAAGAAATAGTTGAAAAGAATGTCACATTTATCCCAACTATAGGAAATGGAGAAATAATAGTAGTTATTGATGAGGAAAATATTATTAAAGAAACAAATGAAAACAATAATCATGCTACGAAGATATTTTCAAAAAATGATCATTCCGATAACCATAAAATAGACGGTGAATTGATAATAAATACAACTCCTGAAGATTTAAATGTGTCTAATTCTTTTAAAGTCACAATGAAGTTAATAGATATCAATGCATCTAATGCCTATTTCTACTATAGACATGAAGACACAAATAATTCCTTTTTTATTATAAAGATGGATGGTGAATTTAATAATAGCTACTCGGCAGATGTAGATCCATTAGGGAGAACGAAAATATTCTATTATTTTGAGGTAGATACAGGCACAGATATAATAAAATCACCTTCTGATTCTCCAAATGAACTTTACTCGACCAATATTAATTATTTAAAAAATGCACAAGGAAAAAGGAATTCAAGTTTATTAGATAATATAAGGAAGATATTAGGAATAAATTAGGTGAAAGCAAATCTCGGGATAACCCTAAATTTAATTTTAGTTATTAAATTATAGAATAGTAAAAAAATTAAGAAAAAAATATAGCTTTAATACTACATTTTTGGCTTCGTTATTCCCACATTTGCTAATCCACAGGCATCATATGCCTTGTGTGCAGCACCGACACCATATTTCTTCTCTATGTCTTGAAGTGCCAATTCTATTGTCTTTCGAGATTCAGGATTGGTCTTTGCATCTGAAACTGATTCCTTTATCTCGTCTACATTATCTGTATAAGTCTTATCTCTTGCCATTGTTTTCAACTCCAGTAATTATGCATAATACTACATAATCACGTACCAGTATATGCATAACAATATATAAACTTTTCGTTGATTGCATAAAAAAAAATAATTAATATCGGCAATTGTAGGAATAGATAACATAGTTATGGCTCCCTAATATTTGATATAAATTATATAAGATGATAAAAATCAATAACAAAATTAACGAATTATATCTAAGAATTTAAAGAAATAGATAAAAAGTGCGGGGGATGGGATTCGAACCCACGAATACCTACGTAACAGGACCCTCAATCCTGCGCCTTTGGCCATGCTCGGCAACCCCCGCGCTTCAAATGGTTTCAACAAGATTTTTTAAATTGTCCAATTTTGTGGACAGCATGTCCAAAGCTTTTGAAACTAAATCATTAACATTCATATTCTCATAGGATTCAACAAAGAATATAAATGCGTCATTCTCATAAGATATTTTAATTACTCCTTGCTCACATGTTTCTTCACATGCTCTACACATAGTGCATTCATAAATATCTTTTACCTTAATTTGGTCTTTTTCTTTGTAAAGAATCTCTTTCGGGCATTTGGGAACACATTCTTCACAAAAGTCACATTTTTCTAAGTTAAATTCAAGTTTAGGGACGTATTTGTATGCAGCATTTGCTATTTGCCATTTAGCATGATCTTCTGCAGTCCCTATTCTAGCAACTGCATCAAACTTTAATTCTTGACCTTCTCCAAGTTTAGTAATTGGAATATCTTCAAGCATTGGATGGATATCTGGATCGCCAGAGACTAGATCTCTAGAGTAAACAGTGCATGGGCCAGATTTTTCAAGAGATAAAGTAACTGAGCATTTTTCACATCCTTCTTTACATCCACATTCTTCAGGGGTTATGTAAATTTCGGATGCATTGTTCAAAGGTATTAAACCCACCCTGTGTGCTATTATTTCATCAAAAACCGGAGAATTGTTTTTATAAAACTTAAGATAATCAACTGCCATCGAGGGCATCTCGGAAATAAAAATACGCCTCAAAGCGTTGACTAATGGTACAGAAACTCCTCTGACCAAAAATTTTAATTCTCTATCATCTTTTTTGAATATCTCAATTTCCATTATACTCTTCTACCTCTCTTGCCCCCTTTGGCTCTTGTACCATCGTGAGGTATAGGTGTAGCATCCTCTATTTTACCAATTCTTAGCCCTGCTCTTGTAAGTGCTCTTATAGTTGCCTGAGCTCCTCTTCCTGGGGTCTTTGCCTTGTTTCCTCCTGGGGCCCTAACCTTAATATGAACGGCTACTACGCCTTTTTCTATAGCCTCCTCGGCTGCCTTTGCCGCTGCCTTCATTGCAGCGTAGGGAGATGATTCATCTTTACCTGTTTTTACTATCATACCACCTGTAACTCTGCTGATAGTCTCAGCACCAGTTAGATCAGTAATATGAATAAGAGTATTGTTATAGGAAGCATATATATGGGCTACTCCCCATCTTCCTCCTTCTTTTGGCATTAATTACCCTCCTCGATTACAGTTTTTTTCGGAACTTCTGGATGACTTGGATCGTTTAATGAAGATCTAGCAGAATATCCGATTGAATTTTCAATTGCTTTAGGAACAAGATAGCTGGGAATTGATACTTTGGCACCGTTTAAGATAATGTGTTTATGAACGATAAACTGTCTTGCCTGTTTTGGTGTTTTTGCTAATCCTTTTCTTAATACAAGTGATTGTAGTCTTCTATCAAGAATATCTTCTAAAGACAATGTTAATACTTCCTCTAATGTTGATTCTTCTTTTAATATCCCATACTTCTGAAGCATTGTTATTAAATCAGTAGTCTGTCTCATTGAAGCTTCATCATGGCTAGCAAGAAGCCCTCTTGCTTGTCTCCTTACATTTCTAAGGAAGCTCAAAGCTTTCCATATCTCTTTTTTATTGGCAAGTCCGTATTTCTTCATCAATACGTTTTCAGAATCAATTCTATCTTTTTGCCATGGATGTGATGGTTTATCATATTTACGTCTGATTTTTTTTGGATCTCCCACTTAAATCACCTTGCTGCTTTCTTTCTCTGGACGCCCAATGAGGTTCCTTTTCTAAATGAAGATTTTGTTCTTTGACCTCTTACAGGAAGCCCAAGTTGGTGCCTAACACCCTTGTAACTCTTCATCTTCTTCATCCTGTTTAGATCTTCCCTCAATGACATTAATAATTTTGGCCCAACGACATGTATATTGTCGCCAGTTTCATAATCTTTTCTTCTATTAACAAGCCATACGGGAATACCGTTATTTATAGGATTCTCAATAATCGTCTCAATTTGTTTTATTTTTTCTGGTGGTATATTTCCTACCTTAGTCTTTGAGGATATACCTGCCACTTGAGCTACAGCCTTAGCCATAACTGGTCCGACACCCCTTATTTTTAATATACCAACTTCAAAGATGTCGTTTCCCATTATGTTTGTACCTAGTACACGAACAATACCTTTTACTTCTTCATCCATATAATCACCATAGCGCCGGGGATGGGATTTGAACCCATGCACTCCAGAGGAGAACGGGCTTTCCAGGCCCGCGCCGTACCAAGCTCAGCAACCCCGGCTATGAAGCAAATATAATATAATACCCATATTTCTTCTTTATATTCACCTTTTCAAAGCTTTTTTCTAGCCTCTCTTTTATAATATTTACGCCTTTTCGTATTACAAGTTGTAGATTTCCACCTTCATATAAATGTTTTGGTGCTTCATCTATCATAAGCCCGACTAAGTCCATTCCCGAAGATATCGGAGGATTTGTCAATATAATATTAAACTTATCAAGGCCTTCATAAAGGTTTCCTTGACTTACCGATGCGTTTTTGATTTTGTTAAGCTTTATATTCCTTTTTGTGAGGTATACAGCTCTTTTGTTTATATCCCTCATATGAACTTCCGAAACATAAGATGATGCAACTATCCCTATTACGCCAAATCCACATCCCATATCCAGTACTTTCTGACTTTCGTTTAACTCCATTAGTTCGCATAATGCCATAGTTCCTTTATCTACTTTCTTAGACGAGAATACACCTGGCGCTATGTCAAATTGGTACATTCTCCCTAGTATCATCTCTGTAATTCGTGCAATTTTCAATGGCGCTGTGACATCTTCAGAGTAATAGTGCGACATTAGTTCCACGTCCTTGGGTATACCCCTGTTTCCATAAGTACAGTTACTGGCTTTGCTACAATATCTTTATCTTTTTTCATTATCTCTTCTGAAGTCATTTGTGCTTCAGAAATTGAAACGGCCTCATTTTTAAGCGTCAGTATAGCAACTGTATCGCCTTTTGAAATCCCACTTTGAAGTTTAGATACACCAGGGGCAGTAAGCATTGAACCCTGACATAGTGCTTCAACTGCAGTATCTTTAATCCATATCTTCTTTAATGGTTCAAGTACAATTTCATAAGGTACTATACACTTTTTCAAGATGTCCTCATTGTTTTCTTCTATGGAGAAAACTTTTGCATCGATAAGATCTTGGAGCAGTAATGTAGATTCCTCTCCAAATACCCCAGTTTTGGTTCTTCTGAGTTCTTCCATGCTTGCACCGCATCCCAATGAAAGTCCCATATCGTAACAAAGCTTTCTTATGTAGGTTCCCGCATCACAACCAATCCTCATGAGAACATCTTTGTTTTCTATCTCAATCGGTGTTAGGTAATGAACTTTCCTAGTTCTAACTCTTCTCTTGACCGCACTTTTAACAGGTGGTTTTTGATATAATAATCCCTCGTATTCCTTCAATACTCGCATAAGATCGTTTTTTGGAACGTCCTTTTGAAGATGAAGAGTGCAAACATATTCTTTATGGGATGTCATTAAAAGTTTTACAAGTTTTGTTGCTTTCCCAAGTGTTACAGGTAGTACTCCTGAAACATTAGGATCAAGTGTTCCTGAATGACCGGCCTTGGATATGCCAAGAATCTTCTTTACCCAAGAAGTTACCTCGTGAGAGGTAGGCCCCCTAGGCTTATCTATATTGACAATACCTTTTTGCAAAAGTTCGTTTAAATTTCGTTCTTCAGGCTTTTTTCCATATCTAGAACTTGTCTTGTCCTTTGATTTGTATAATATGTCTCCATCTGACACTTTCAACAGTACCCCTCTATCTTGGCCTTTTGTACGGCCGCCTTAAGGGTATCGTCAGATGCACCTTTTTCAACGTTTATTGTTACGTCCCATGGCTCAAGATGCTTTAGATTACATCTTCTTCTCTTAACACCTGTTAACTCCTTTGGCCCTGAAACAACGACAAAATTCTTGTTTACGATTTCTACAATAACGCAGTTCTTATCTGCTTCTCTTCCTAATAGTTTTGTACAAACTCTTCCTACTTCCATTGCCATTTAAGTCACCTCCAATTTATACCCGGTCGCCCTTTGGTACCGGTGATACGTTATTTATGGCTGCAATTATGATCTGGCTTACCCCTTCAGCACTCAATCTGAGTGAGTTAATCACAAGATCATATGAAGCCAGATTAGATATATCCACATTATAAATCTTTTGATATCTATTTATTTCACTTTTTTCTCTTTTTTTTGTTTCTTTAAAAATCACGTCATAAGTGAGATTTTCTCTTTGAGATATTCTTCTAACTCTCTCCTCAAAAGGGGCAGTAATCCATACACTCAAATCAGGAACAATGATGAATCTTGCCATTCGCCCTTCAAGAATTATTTCATCTTTATTTCCTAATTCTTTCTGTCTTTGATCTACTTCAATGTCAATTGAGTAATCTTTCTCAGCTAATTTAGAAAAATCCTCTAATGACATGCCTCGTTCTTTTGCAAGATTTCTAAAAATATCCCCAGTGTAAATGTGTGTGTATCGAAGTTCCTTTGAAACAATTCTTGCTACGGTTGTTTTCCCACTACCTGGAGGCCCTCCGATAGTCACACGCATTAAAGTTGTCCTCTTACTTCCTTTTTAATTAGATCACTTGTACATGTGGGGCATAGAACTCCCCCAAATTTTCTTTCTGGTCTCTTTTTAGTTTTTGGTAATCTTCTCATTTCGTAAGACCTCAAACCTCGTGGTACTCCACCAAGAATAGCTCCACACTCACCACAGTGAGGTGTTCCAGTTCTCTTTTCCCTGTAATGTGTTACTACTTTTCCAGAGGGTGTTCTCACTTTTTTTCTTTTTAAAGATCTTGATCTATACATCGGTCTCGGCATAATTTCTCACCTCTAAGCCATTCCCATTATTTTTCTAAGTATATTTGATACTACTGAACTTGAAAATATATACCATCCAAGCCAACCTAGCCAATCGCCAGTCTGTAGTTCAACTGGGCTTCCCCTGTGAAATAACTGAACTAGAAGTGTGTCAAAAGGTAGTTTTACAACTACTGGATCAACAATATCTGCAGCTGGAGACTGTCTAAGCCATGAAAAGAAGATGAATATAGGTATCATAGTTATGTAAAGGGGTTTAAATGACATTGACATTAGTTTTCTTTGCATTTCATCGATTCTGCCCTTTTTCTTTTGAAGCTTTTTTATTCTGTTCTTATCATTTGATTTTTGTGCATTAAGCATTTCTTTTTGAAATGCAGTTGTCTCTTCCCTCATTAATTTGAGTTCCTTTTGGTCTACAAGAAGGTACTGAACTACTGTCAGTGTGGTTCCTATCACTATAGCTACCCCTAGAATAGCGTACATTGAACCATAGGCAAATAGCCAGCCAAATGCTACGTCTAGTGCCCTATATATTGGGTTTAATAT